>JAKEEX010000621.1 GCA_022616315.1 Myxococcaceae bacterium | reverse complement strand
GTGGTGGAGGAGCTCGAGGAGCTGCGCGCGCAGGTGGGCGGCCTCAACATGGTGGGCAGCGGGCCCGCCATGGAGCGCATCGCGGCGCTCGTCCGCCGCACCGCACCCACCGAAGGGCGTGTCCTCATCACGGGGGAGAACGGCACGGGGAAGGAGCTGGTCGCGCGCGCCCTGCACGAGAACTCACGGCGCGCCTTGCGGCCCTTCGTGAAGCTGAACTGCGCGGCGGTTCCGCACGAGCTCATCGAGAGCGAGCTGTTCGGTCACGAGCGCGGTGCCTTCACCGGCGCGGTGACCATGCGGCGGGGGAAGTTCGAGCTCGCGAGCGAGGGCACCCTCTTCCTCGACGAGGTGGGGGACATGCCGCAGGCCATGCAGGCCAAGCTCCTGCGCGTGCTGCAGGAGGGGGAGCTCGAGCGCGTGGGCGGCAGCGAGACGCTCAGGGTGGACGTGCGCGTCATCGCCGCCACCAACAAGGACCTGCCCGCGGAGATTGCCGCGGGGCGCTTCCGGGAGGACCTGTACTACCGGCTCAACGTGGTGAACCTCCACCTGCCGCCGCTGCGCGAGAGGCGCGAGGACGTTCCCCTGCTCGTGGATGCGTTCATCGGTGAGGCCTGCAGGCGCAATGGCCGGCGGCCCCTTGAGCTGTCGCCCGGGGCGCTCGCCGTGCTGGCTTCGTACGACTACCCCGGCAACGTGCGCGAGCTGCGCAACCTGGTGGAGCGGGTGGCCATCCTCTGCGAGGGCCCCGTCGTGAGTGCCGAGGAAGTGGCGGACCTCCTGCCGCGCTCGCATGCGCCTCGCCCCCCGGGTGCGGCGGAGGTCGCCGGCCTTCCCGGGCGGGGCGGTGTGGGGACCCTCCAGCGGCCCGTGCAGGCGGAGACGGGGGCAGGCGTGGCTGCTGAGGGTGTGCACGTGGCGTTTCACGCACGCGCTGACAAGCCTCTGCGCGAGCAGGTGGAAGATGCCGAGCGGGACATCATCCTCACCACGCTCGCCTTCACCCGCGACAACGTCACCGAGGCCGCGCGACTCCTGGACCTGGAGCGCGGGCACTTCTACAAGAAGATGCGGGCGCTGGGACTTCGCCGTGGGGGTGCGGAGCGGGAGGGCTCGGGGACGGAGGGGAATCCTTGACGGTCAGTCCCGGAACTCCGCCCAGACGGGTGCGTGGTCCGAGGGCTGCTGTCCCTTGCGCTCCTCGCGGTCCACGCCTGCACCCGTGAGACGCGCCACGAGAGGCGCGGTCGCGAGCACGTGGTCGATGCGCAGCCCCCGGTTCTTCGGGAAGCCGAGCATCCGGTAGTCCCACCAGCTGAACTGCTGCACCCCCGGGTGCACGTGGCGGAAGCTGTCCGTCAGGCCGAAGGCACACAGGTGTGACAGCGCCTCCTTCTCGCGCGCGGTGAAGAGCGTCTGGCCCTCCCACGCCGCCGGATCCCACACGTCGATGTCCTCGGGCGCCACGTTCCAGTCCCCGCACAGCGCCAGCGCCTCGTCCGGCCGGTGGCGCGCGTCCAGGTAGCGGCGCAGGCGGCCGTACCAGGCGAGCTTGTACTGGTACTGCTCCGAGTCCACCTCCTGGCCGTTGGGGGCATACACGCTGACGACGCGCACGCCCTCCACCGTGGCAGCGATGACGCGCGACTGCGGCTCCTCCTCTCCGTCCTGCAGGCCCTTCACCACGTCCGTCGGTGGTGTGCGCGAGAGGATGGCCACCCCGTTGTAGGTCTTCTGGCCATGCCACACGGCGTGGTAGCCCGCCTCCTTCACGGCGTCCGCGGGGAACTCCCCGTCCTGGCACTTGAGCTCCTGCAGGCACACGACGTCGGGGCGGGCCTTCTGCAGCCAGGAGAGCAGGCGCGCCTGACGCGCGCGGATGGAGTTCACGTTCCAGGTGAAGATTCGCATGGCGTTGTCCCTCGACGCTCGCACAGTGCGGCGGTCCTGGCACGCGGATCGCACTTCCGGGGCGGCAGAAGCGCCTGCCCCCTCCTCGGCCCGGGGAGGGACCTCAGGGCCGTGTTCCGCAATCCCTCCCCCGGGGGTAACCTCCCCCCTCCTCGAGTTCCCTGGAATCCTGCCCCGATGGCCCGTTCCTCCCCCTCCCCTGGCGCGCGCCTGTGGCGCCTGACGAAGCGGCTCTTCCTGCTCGGTGTCACCGGCGTGGTGCTCCTGCTCCTGCTGGTGCTCGGTGCGTACGTCTACTTCGACCGGGACCTCCCCTCCGTCGAGGCCCTGCGCAGCTACCAGCCGCCCCAGGTGACGAAGGTGACGTGCGCGGACGGCGCTGTGTGCGCGGAGTTCTTCCGCGAGCGCAACCGACGCACGCTCGTGCGCATCGAGGACCTGCCAAAGCACGTGAAGAACGCGTTCCTCGCGGCCGAGGACGCGGAGTTCTACGCGCACCAGGGGCTCGACTACGTGGGCATGCTGCGCGCGGCCCTCAAGGCCCTTCGCCCGGGCGCCCGCCTTCAGGGCGCGTCCACCATCAGCCAGCAGGTCTGCAAGAACATGCTCCTGACGCAGGAGCGCGTCCTCGGGCGGAAGATCCGCGAGCTCATCCTCACGCCGCGCCTGGAGAAGGCCCTCACCAAGGACCAGATCCTCAACCTCTACATCAACCAGAACTACTTCGGCCACGGACGCTACGGCATCGAGGAGGCGGCGCTCTTCTACTTCGGCAAGCACGCGAAGGAGCTGAGCGTGGGCGAGGCGGCGTCGCTCGCGGGGACCGTGCAGCTGCCCCACCGCATCAACCCCCTCACCAACCTCGCGAAGGCCGCCAAGCGCCAGCACCACGTGCTCGGGCAGATGGCGCAGAAGGGCTTCATCCCGGCCGCAGCAGCCGAGCGCGAGATGAAGAAGCCGCTGGTGCTCGCGCCACGTCCTCCCGAGCCGGTGGGTGGCTACTACGCCGAGGAGCTCCGCCGCACGCTCATCCAGCGCTACGGCGAGAAGGCCGTGCTGGAGGGTGGCATGCGCGTGAGCATCGCCATGGACCCGGCGCTGCAACGCGCAGCGGAGGCGGCGGTGCGCCAGGGACTCGAGGCGGTGGACAGGCGCCAGGGTTACCGCGGCCCCGTCGGCACGCTGGATGCGGCGGCCTTCCAGCGCGTGAAGGCGCACGTGCAGGTGCGCATCACGGAGGCCGGCAAGCGCCAGCAGGAGGCCGCGCTCGTGGCGGACCTCGAGCACCTTGCCGCGCCCCTCCCCGAGGGCCGGGTGGCGGAGGGCGCCGAGGAGGTGCGCGCGGACGAGGAGGAGGTGCACGCGGAGGAGGAAGCGCCGGATGCGGACGAGCTGCGCGCGCGCGGCGTGGCGCTGCGTCCTCTGAAGGAGGGGATGTCCCTCACCGCCTTCGTCACCTCGGTGCAGGACCGCGCGAAGGTGGCGCGGCTGGACGTGGTCGGCCGCACCGCCGAGCTCGCCTTCTCCACCGTCACGTGGGCGCGCAAGCGCGGCGTGGGCAAGTGGACGCCGGAGCCGAAGACGCTCTCGGACGTGATGAAGCCCGGAGACCTCGTGCGCGTGCGCGTGCTCCGCGCGCCTCCGGCCCCCGCGCCGCTCGAGGTGACTCTGGACCAGGTGCCCGAGGTGCAGGGCGGGCTCGTGGTCATCGACCCGGCCACGCGCCACGTCGTGGCCATGGTGGGTGGCTACGACTTCGAGCGCTCCCCCTTCAACCGCGCGACCCAGGCGCACCGCCAGCCCGGCTCCTCGTTCAAGCCCTTCCTCTACGCCGCGGCGCTCGCCACGGGGCAGTTCACCACCGTGTCCGTCGTGAACGATGCCCCCGAGGCCATCCGTGACGAGTGGACGGGGAAAGTGTGGAAGCCCCAGAACTACGAGAAGGACAGCTTCGAGGGGCCCATGTCCCTCCGGCAGGCGCTCACGCGCTCGAAGAACACCGTGTCGGTGCGCCTCATCCAGTCCGTGACGCCCGCGGCGGCCATCGACTTCGCGCGGCGCGCGGGAATCCAGTCGGAGCTCCCGGAGAACCTCACCCTCGCGCTCGGCACGGGGGAGGTGACCATGCTGGAGATTGCCAACGCCTACGCGACGCTGCACTCCCTCGGGCGCTTCGCGGAGCCTCTCATGCTCCTGTCCGTGAGGGACGCGGACGGCAAGGTGCTCGAGGAGCACTCCACCGCCCTCGAGGAGCGCCTCACGCCGGCGGTGGCCTACCTGACGACCTCCCTCATGCAGAGCGTGGTGGAGGAGGGCACTGCCATCGCGGTGAAGAGCCTCAACCGCCCCGCGGCCGGCAAGACGGGCACCGCGAGCGAGTACCGGGACGCGTGGTTCAGCGGCTACACCGCGGACCTCGTGGCCTCCGCCTGGGTGGGCTTCGACAACCACGACAGCCTCGGACGCGGCGAGACGGGCGGACGCGCGGCGCTGCCCATCTGGCTCACGTTCATGGAGCAGGCCCACACGGGCAAGCCCGCGCGCGACTTCGGGGTGCCCGCGGGCGTCGTGTTCGCGCAGATCGACCCCGCCACCGGGCTGCTCGCCGGGGACGCCGTTCCAGGACGCCCGGAGCCCTTCCTCGACGGCACGGCGCCCACCGCGGCCGCGCTCCCGCCCGGGCAGGTGGACCCCTCCCGCCTCTTCCTGGAAGAGGGCCGCAGGGGAGGACTGTGACGGGACTCGCCGCGGGCCTCGTAGCGCTCGTTCTCGCGGCTCCCAACTCCGGCGTCCCGGACGGAGGCTCCCTCCAGGCGCTGGCGACGGACGTGGCCGCGAAGGTCGTCACGCACGTTCCGGAGGGCTCCGTCGCACTCCATGTCGAGGGGACTCCCGCGGAGCTGCGGCGTGGTTTCGCGACGCTCCTCCACTCCGCGCTCGCGGAGCAGGGACACCCGGCGTTCCCGCTCGCTGCCACGGGCGCCGCCGAGGCCGAGGTGGAGGCGCGAGAGCGCGGCGCGCGGACTCTGGTCCGGCTGACCGTGGGCGTGGTGGACGGCGAGGTGCGCGCGCGGGGTGACGTGCTCGGCACCTGGGTCAACTTCTGGTCTGGCCGCATGCCCACCCGCGCGGCGTCACCGGCCGCTGTCGTTGCCCACGCGGTGCCGGCGGACGCGGCCGTGCTGCTGCTCGCGAGCGCGACGCCTGGCGCGCCCGTGGCACCGCTGACGCCCGTAGACCCCGCACCGCGCGTGGGCGGCACACTCCGCGTCGTCCACCTGCCCACGTCCAGTGAACGTTCCCCTGCGCTGATGGACACGCCGCTCGAGGCCACGCTCGCCTCGCTCACCACGCGTCCGCTGTGCCGTGTCGCTCTGGACGGGAAGGCCCAGCTCACGCTGGCACAGAGCTTCGCGCGCTCTGTTCCCACCACTCTCCGCGTGACGCTCGTGCCGGGTCTCGTCACGGCATCCGGCAAGCCCCTCACCGCATCCGCGGTGGCCAGTGCCCTCCAGGAAGCGCGCAAGGCCCCAAGTCCCTACCGCGCCCTCCTCGCGCCACTGCGCGGCGCACCGCGCGCCCTCTCCGCAGACACGCTGGAGCTGCCTCTCACCCACGCCTATCCGGACCTCGAGGCGGCCCTGTGTCACCCGGCCCTGGCGGTGGCCTTTGGCCGCACCTCCGTGGGTCCCTTCTCACCGACGCGTGGAGCGCAGTCCGTCTCGGCGGTGCTCACGTTCCCCGCAGGTCGGCCCTACCTCGAGCGCATCCTCCCGGCTCCGGCCGCCGAGCGCGGTGTGCTGCGCCAGCTGTCCCTTCGCCAGGCGGAGCTCGGGCTCGGCGTGGGCGGAGACGGCGCGCTCAAGGCGCAGGCGGCGCTCCAGCTCACGGTCCTCACCCTTCCTCCCTCGCTGTCCGCCCCGGGGCTTCGGGCCGCGGTGGAGCGCGCGGTGGACCGGGCAGACCTCACCCGCTACTTCGTGCGCGGCCCCGCGGTCCCGGTGCACGAGCTCCTGCCCCCTTCCCTGCTGACTCCCTCCACCCGCCCCGTGTCGGCACGGCCGGCAGCCACGCCCCCACGCGAGGTTCCCCTCCTCTACGACGCCACGCTCGAGGACCACCGCGCGGTGGCCGAGCGTCTGCAGGTGAAGCTCAAGGACCTCGGCTGGCGCGTGCGCCTCAAGGGCCTCCCGCGCGCCGAGCTGCGCCGGGCGTGGGATGCGGGAGAGGACGCCCTGATGCTGCACTCCCTCCTGCTGCCCCCGGTCCCCGGACCGGCGCTCGCCGTGGTGCTGGAGACGGCGCACGCCACCGCCCTCCGGGACGAGGTGCTCACCTCGCTCTCCCAGCTCGAGGACCCCGCCCTCCGCAGCGCCCGGGCACGCGAGAGGGCGCTGGCCCTCCGCGAGCGCGTCCCTCTCGTTCCGCTCTACGCGCAGGCGCTCGCCATCCGCGCCGCACCCCGCCTGCGCGGCCTCGCCTTCGACGCACAGGGCCTGCTCGTGCTCGACGACGCCCACCTCACGTCCGACTGACGCTGCCTCCCATGCGCCTCCGAACACGCCTCGCGCTCGCGTTCGCCCTCATGGCCCTGGTGCCGCTCGCGGTGGTGGTGCCCCTCGCGCTGCGCAACCTCCGCGTCACCCTGTCGCAGGAGCTCGAGGCTCGAAGCAGCGCCGCGGTGGACGCCGCGCAGGCGGTCCTGCTCCGGGAACAGGCGGAGGCAGCTCGAGCGGTGTCCGAGCTCGCCACGAGCGTGGCGCTCGAGGAGGTGGCGCAGAGCCTCCACGCCGGCGCGCCCCCTGCCGACCTCGCCTCGCTCGCGGGTCAGCTCATGGAGAGCCGTGGCCTCACCGTCCTCGCCCTCCTCGATGCGAGCGGCACGACCCTCTCCTCCGGCCACCTGCCCGCGCGCCTGGGGGACCCTGCTCCGGCCCTCCTCGCGGTGACACGGGAGTCCCCAGACGGGCTGCGGCCCATCCTCGTGGAGGTGCGTGAGGGCGAGGCCCTGCGTGAGGTGCCCGCGCTCGTGGTGGCGAGGCCCGTGGACTACGGAGCCCTGCGGCTGTGGCTCGTGGGAGGCCGGCGCCTGGACACCGGGCTCGTGCACCAGCTGTCCACGCTCACCGGCGCCGCCGTCTCCGTTCGGACTCCCGCGGGGGAGCTGGTGGCCCTGGCAGGCACCGCGTCGCCTCCGGTGCGAGAGCGCACGCTCCCACTCGGTCAGGCAGGCACGCTCTCCCTGCGCCTGAGCGAGGCCTCCGCCGAGGAGGCAGAGGCCGGCGTCCTCCGGGCCTTCCTCGCCCTCGTGGCGACGGGCCTCGGCTTCGCCGTGCTCCTGGGACTCTTCGTCTCCCGCCGCATCACGCGTCCGGTGGAGGCGCTCACCACGGGAGCCCGCAGGGTGGCCGCCGGTGAGGCCCGGGTTCGCGTGGAGACGTCTGCTTCCGGCGAGGTGGGCGTCCTGGTGGCCGCCTTCAACCGCATGCTGGAGGACCAGGAGGCCACCACCCGGCAGCTGCTCGCCACCGAGCGCGTGGCGGCGTGGCAGGAGGTGGCGCGCCGGCTCGCCCACGAGCTCAAGAACCCGCTCACCCCCATCCGCATGTCCCTGGAGACACTCGTGGCGGCGCATGCGGAGCGCAATCCCCGCTTCGACTCGCTCTTCCGCGAGAGCGCTGGCGTGGTGCTCGAGGAGGTGGAGCGGCTCCGGCGCACGGTGGACGCGTTCAGCCGCTTCGCCCGCATGCCCGCGCCAGAGCGTGCGGCCCTGGACCTGAGCGAGCTGGTGCGTGGCGTGCTCGGCCTCTACGCGACGCCGCCCGCGGGGGTGACGCTGGTTCCCCAGCTGGCCCCGGACGTGGCCGTGGAGGCCGACAGGGACATGCTCACCCAGGTGCTCCTCAACCTCGTGAAGAACGCCGAGGAGGCCCTGCCGGAGGGCGGCACCGTGTGGGTCCGCACCCACGCGCGTCCGGGCGAGGCCGTGCTCGAGGTGGCCGATACGGGCCCCGGAATCCCCGAGGAGGACCGCACCCGCATCCTCGAGCCTTACGTCACCTCGAAGCCCGGTGGCACGGGACTCGGCCTGGCCATCGCCGCGCGCATCTGCCAGGAGCACGGGGGCCGGCTGGACGTGGGTGCCGAGCCGGGGGCCGGTGCCCGCTTCACGGTGGTGCTTCCCCGTTAACGGACTGTCACCGCGGGTTCGGCGGGCGCGGACCGGGCGGCGTGCCGTCGGGGGCCGACGGAGCGATGGGGATGGGGTCCAGGGGCAGCGCGGGCGTCCCATCGACGGCCGTCGCCCCCGCGACACCCGCTCCGAGCAGCGCGGAGTGACGCGCCGGCGCCACCACGGTGCGGGCCTGCCCTGGCGCCGGCACGAGGAGGACCGTCGTGTGGTCCTCGTCTCCCTCCGGTCCACACGCGGCCAGCCCGAGCACCGCCAGCAATGCGACGTTTCTGGCTCTCATGCCCACTCTCCATGCAACGCGGGTGCCCTTCACGCCTCGCCATGGGCCAGTGCGCGCAGCCGCTCGTCCGCGTTGACGATCTGCGAGAGGCGGGAGCGCTTCATGCCCAGGAGGCGCGCCGCCTCGCTGATGTTCCCGGACGCGTCGTTCAGCGCCCGCTCGATGCACTGCCGCTCCAGCGCGTCCTGGAGCGTGCGCAGGCTCATGCCCCGGTCGCGGACGAGCGCGTAGAAATCCACCTCGTTCGCGGAGGTTCTGTCCGCGGGGGTCGTGGCCACGGTGTCGGCGGGCGCCGGGGCGTCCGGCTCCCGCTCCTCGAGGAGCGCGGCGAGCTCGGGCACGGTCGCGAAGGCCTCCGTCCCGATGAGCTCCCCTTGCGCGAAGAGGGCGGCCGAGGCGAGCACGTTCTCCAGCTCGCGCACGTTTCCCGGCCAGGAGTGGCGCGCGAGCAGCGCGAGCGCCTCCGGTGCCAGGCGCCGCTCGGGCTCTCCGCGCTCGCGCGCCACGCGCGCGAGGACGTGTCGTGCCAGGAGCGGCAGGTCCTCCAGGCGTGCGCGCAGGGGCGGGAGCTCCAGCGAGACGCCCCGGAGCCGGTAGTAGAGGTCCTGGCGGAAGCGTCCCTCCGCCACGAGCCCCTCCAGGTCCCTGTGCGTGGCGCAGAGGACCCGCACGTCCACGCGCAGGGTGCGCGTGCCGCCCACGCGCTCGAACTCGCGCTCCTGGAGCACGCGCAGGAGCGCCACCTGGCACTTCGGGCTGATGTCCCCGATCTCGTCGAGGAACAGCGTGCCGCCGTCGGCGAGCTCGAAGCGCCCCTTGCGCTCGCGCACCGCGCCCGTGAATGCGCCCTTCTCGTGGCCGAAGAGCTCGCTGAGGAGCAGCTCCTCCACCATGGCCGCGCAGTTGACCTTCACCAGCGGCATGGCTCGGCGAGGTGACAGCGCGTGGAGCGCGTCCGCGAGCAGCTCCTTGCCCGTTCCGCTCTCCCCGCGCACGAGGACGGTCGTGTTGCTCCGGGCCACGGGCTCGAGCTGCTTGAGGACGCGCACGAGCGCGGGCGCGCTCCCCACCAGGCCGTGCCCCGCGGGCAGCTCCACGGGCGGGAGCGGGTTCACCGCACGCACCCGCGGGAGCGGGGAGGCGGGTCCTGCGGCGTTGAGCAGCTCCGCGCGGCGAGGCACCGCGAGGAAGGCCCGCCGCCGGTGCGGCGCCAGGCGCTGCGCGAGGGCCTCCAGCGCACGGGCGGCGCGTCCGAGCTCCGCCTGCGCACCGTCCACGTCCCCCGCGGCCTGCCGCAACCGCGCGAAGAGGAAGTGCACGCGGCTGGGGCCTTCCAGGTCCGGCTGTCGCAGGAGCGCCTCGCGCGCGCGGGCCGCGGCCTTCCCCGCCTCCAGGAGCTCCCCGAGCCCGAGCGCCAGCTCCCCGCGCGCGAGCTCCACCTCCAGCCCCGCCGCCGCCAGCACTGCGGCGCCCCGCTCCACCGCCGGGCGCAGGAGCTCCGCTCCCGCCTGTGCCCTCTCGCCGAGCAGCAGGTGTGCACGCGCCTTCAGCGCCGCGGCGAGCGCGGCCTGTCCGTCGCTCCCCACCACCTCGAAGCCCTCGCGCGCCTCCAGGAGGCGCCGCGCCGCCTCCCGGCCCTCGCCCCCCTCGAGCGCCACCTCGCCCAGCGTGAGTCGCGCGGAGGCGAGGAGGTAGGGCTCCCCCACCTCTCCCGCCACCCGGAGCGCGTGCTCGGCCAGCTCCGCGGCGCAAGGAGTCTCGCCGAGGAGGAGCTGCAGGCGGGCCAGGTTGGAGGCGGCGAGCGCCACCTCCCGGGCGCTCGCGAGGCGGCTGAAGGCGTGGAGCGCGCGGGAGAGGTGCTCGAGCGCCGGCTCGAAGTCGCCCCCCTCGGCGTAGAGGATGCCGAGGTTGGCGAGCGCCTGTGCCTGCGCCGGGCGCCGCGCGTCCGCCAGGCCCTCCTGGTACAGCTGGATGGCGCGCTCCCGCTCACCCTTCCGGTGGGCCGTGACGCCGAGGTTCAGGAGCGCCTGGGACACCTGGGGCCGCTGCCCCGCTGCGCGCGCCTGCGTGAGGTTGTGCGCGAAGACCGCCTCCGCGCGCCCGAGCTCTCCCCGCACGAGGTGCGCCTTGCCCACGGCGTTGCGCAGGCCGTAGGCCGCCTCGGGGAAGGGGCTCAAGGCGGGCAGGGCCTGCGCAGCGAGAGACACCGCCTCCTCGGGCCGCCCGCGCAGCACCGCGAGCTCGGCCTTGAGCGCCCAGACCTCCGCCTGCCGCGCCGCAGACGCGCCCTCGTGCGCGAGCACCAGCATCCGCTCGCACAGCCGGAGCCGTCCGAGCCTTAGCAGGGCCCGCGCGGCCCTCAGGGCGTGCGCCGCGGTCTGCTCCACTGGACGCGAGCGGTCTCGCGCGCGCCCCAGGTGGCTGAGCGCGCGGCGGAAGTCCCCCTGCTCCTCGGCGAGGTCCGCGAGGTGGAGGTGCACCTCCGCCCGCTCCTCGCGCCCCGGCAACGACGCGAGCAGCCGCCCGTAGAGCTCCGCCGCGTCCTCGAGCGCGCCGCGGGCCTTCAGCTGCGCGGCCGCCCTCGAGGCCACCTCCACCGCCTCCGCTCCCGCGGCCGCCTCCTGCAGCAGCACCGCGGCCTCCACCCACTCTCCCGCCTCCGCCAGCGCACGCCCCAGCGCCGCCTTGAGCGCGCGTCCGCGCGGCTCCGCCACGGAGGCTCCCAGCGTGTGCCGGTCCCCCTCGCGCACGAGCCGGTAGGCCAGGCTCCCCGAGCGCAGGCGCCCCACCACGAGGTGTGCCCGGGTGAGCGCATCCAGGGCGGCGGCGGCATCCGCGCCCGCGTGGCCGAGCGCCGCGAGCGCTGCACCGAGCACCTCCACCCGCTGCGCACCCGGCGCAACGGCGAGCAGCTCCAGGAGGGTCCGGCTCGCCTCGGGGAGGCGCGCGGCGCGGTGGAGGAGCAGCTCCGCGGGCCGCGGCTCGGTCCGTGCGAGCAGCGCCTCCAGCGCCTCCGGCACGCCGCCCGTCGCGTCGAGGAGACGCTCGGCCACCCCCGGCCGCGAGAGGAAGGCGCGGATGCCCTCCACGTCCAGCCCCGCGAGAGGGACCGTCCGCGCGGGCACCCGCTGCAGCACCTCTGCGAGAGGCGCGGGCAGCTCCGCCGCGTCCCGGAGCGACAGCACCAGCAGACCCTCGACCGGGGAGAGCGGCGCGCTGGCCACCGCCGCCACGTAGCGCAGGAGCTCGAGCGAGGCCGGGTCCGCCGCGTCCACGTCGTGCATCAGCACCACGGGGCGCGCACGTCCGACGAGCACCAGCAGCTCCACGGCGGCCTCGCACAGGAGGAGCCGTCCCTCCCCACCCCCGGGGCCTGCCGCGGAGGGTCCGAGCAGCGGCAGGAGCCGCTCGCGCAGCGACAGGAGCTGCGCGGGCGCCGTCCCTCCGTGTGCGGCGAAGTCCAGCATCTCCCGCACCACGCCGGCGAAGAGGCCGAAGGGACGCCTTCCTTCCCGCGGCGACTCCGACTCGAAGACGGGGATGCCCTGCTGGCCCACCACGCGTCGGAAGCTTGCGAGCAGGTGGCTCTTGCCCACGCCGGCCGCACCGCGCACGAAGACGAAGCGCGCGCGCCCCGCCGCCCGCGCCTCGTCGAGCTCGCGCTCGAGGAGACCCAGCTCGGCGGTGCGCCCCGCGGCGTCCTCGTGCTCACGCCATAGCGAAGCCAGCTCTCGCGCCATCCTCAAGCCCCTCTGGTTGCCGGAGGGAAGAAGGGGGAGAGCGTAGGCGGAGGCTTCTCGCCACGAATACCGCGCGCGGGCCCAGGCGGAGTGCCGCCCGGGAGACGAAGCCCGGGGGCGCACGCGCCGACGCGCGCTGCGGGAGGGTTCAGTCCTTGACGGGCGTGGCCTTGAGGGCGGCCTTGCCGTCCTTCACGTACACCTGGAAGCGCACGGTGCGGCACGCGTACTTCTGCACCAGCTGCTCGCGGTTCTTGCGCAGCTTCGCCGCGAAGCGCTCGTACGGGACGTTGTCCCCGGGCTCGCCGCAGCGCTCACGCGTGGCGATGAAGTCCTGGAACGTCTCCTGGAAGTGGGTCTCGTCCGGGTCCACCGCCGCAGGTGGCACCACGGCCGCGAAGCGCTGCGGGGCCGGCTCGGACACAGGGAGCACGGCGCTCGAGCGCAGGAGCTCCTCCGGGACGGTGGCCACGCGCGTGGCGTCCGGGTTCTCCTCGAAGTGGGACGCCGGTGCGGGCGCGGCCACCGGAGGCAGCGTGAAGGAGCCGCTCCCGCCCGAGCGCGGGAACGAGCCGGAGTCCATGCTCAACGCGACGCTGCGGCGGAAGCTGCCGGAGTCCACGGACGCGGGCGCTGGCGGCGAGGAGTTGGCCCACGGTGCACGCGAGGGAGCGCTGTCCGAGGTCCCCGTGGCGAGCGGCTCGGCGTGCAGGGACGACGGTGCGGCCGCGCCGCCGAACGCGAAGACGTCCTGCTCCGCGCCCTGCTCCAGAGGCAGGTGCGCGTAGGTGCCGAACACGCCGCCCCCCATGGAAGGCTCACCGGCCTGCCCGGGCAGCTCCGTCATGGGCGCCTCCTCGAGCAGCTCCACGCCGCCGCCGAGCAGCAGCATCCACACCACGGTCAGGCCGAGCAGGCCGAGGAACGCCACGAGCGCCAGGCGCTGGTAGTTGGCCAGCGCGCGCATGGACGGCTCCAGGCTGACGAGCCCCACGCCGTCGAGACCCGGCAGGACCTCCGCGCGCGCGGCTGCGAGCAGCGGCGCCCCACCCTCTCCCGACGCGAGCGGGAGCGAGAGGGGCCCGAGCACGGAGGCTGCGCCACGACGCACCACCTGCGGCTTGCCGGCCTTCACCTTCTCGAAGAGCCCCTTCGCGTCCGCGGCGGACACCGGCACGGACGTCGCCACGGGCTCACTGCCGGAGACGAGCGCGAGGCCGAAGCCACCGCTCGCAGGCGCACCTTGCGCCAGGGCCTCACCCGTCAGCGGGAGGCCCAGGAGGAGCGTGCCGCCCGCGGGCACGAGCGGGAAGGACACGAAGAGGTGCGGAGCATCATAGACGCGGCCCACCACGCCCGAGGTGCTCGCGGACGTCAGCGCGCGCAGGTCCACGCCCTTCGGCGGAAGGGAGGGCTTCCCGCTTCCACGCACGAGCGCGGTGCCCTCCTCCGAGACGAGTCCCAGCACCAGGCGTCCGCGCAGCTCCGGCGCGAGCCTGCCGCGCGCCAGGCCCTGCAGCAGGTCCAGCCGCTCTGCGGGGGTCGCCACCGACACTCCGCGGGCGGGGACCGCCGCGAGGATTCCCTGCAGCTCCGGAAGCGTGCGCAGGGCGAGCCCGGTGGCGAGCAGGTCCGCGCGGGTGCGCAGGGCCTCCGCCCTCGCCGCGCCCGCAGCGGCGCGCGCCTGGTCGAGGGCCACGGCCTCCGCGCGCGCACTCACCGTGGGGGAGAGGAGGAAGAGGTGTCCGAGGACCAGCGCGAGCGCGACGAGTGCGTACAGGGCGAACTTGAGGCGGACCATCGGATCCTTCGTGCGGCGCGGGGGGAGGTGGGCCTGGATTGACGCGGGCTTATAAGCCTACCTCCCCGAGACGGGCAAATGCGTGCCCTGCTATCCGCGCCCCACGGTGGGCATGCCCTCCGGCATGGCCGGGGCGGGCCCCGTCGAGCGGAGGCTCTCCCGGTCGGTGACCTCCCGGTGGTCCACGTCCCTCAGGCGCGAGAGCTCCCGCTTCACCAGCCGCTCGAGCCGGTCCCGCGCGAGGTCCACGCATGCGTAGATGTCCACGCCCAGCTCGGTCACGTGGATGGTGGCCAGGTGGGGAGACCGGAACGTCACGCGCGCCTCCTTGTCCTTGCCGCCCTTGGGCCCGTTGACGTCCGCGAGGGAGACCTCGAGCTCGGCGGCCGTGTCGTCATAGAAGCGGGCGATGTGGTCCACCATGTGCGACTGGACGTAGTCCTTCAGGTTGTCGTTCAGGCCCAGGTGCACCCCTCGCAGCAAGAGCTTCATGGAATCTGCCACCTCCTGTTCTCTTCAACGTGTGCAGCGCGCCTGGCGTCAGAAACCACGCCCGCCGACCGCCCGGCCCCCCGCACGCCGGTGCCGACCGGACGGCGCCGCGCGGGAATGGGTCCGCCCACTCTCCGGGGTTTCCGATGTGTGAGCGACACCGGGCAAATCCACCTCCTCCTCGTCGAGGATGACGCCGACAGCCGCGAGCTGCTCGCCGAGCTCCTCTCCATGGACTTCGACGTCCACGCCGTGGCCGACGGCCAGGAGGCGCTCGAGGCCTTCGAGCGCGAGCCGGTGGACGTCATCGTGACGGACGAGACCCTGCCCCGCCTGCGCGGCACGGAGCTCGCGCGCGCCGTGAAGTCCCGGGCTCCTCACGTCGGGGTGGTGCTCGTCTCCGGCTATGGACGCGTGCCCGGCTCGGAGTACTGCGACGCGGTGCTGGGAAAGCCCGTGGACGTGGACGCCCTCACCGCGGCCGTCCGCTCGCTCGGCCACCGGGCGGCCGCTGGGGGCCTCGCGGCGCCGTGATGACCTTTGACCCTTGAGGACCCCGTTCTCCTGGGGAGGGTTTTTCGATGCGGTTCTGCAGCCACTGCGGAAGCGAGTACGACCAGGGCGTGGAGCGCTGCGAGACGTGTCCGGACGGCGTGCTCGTGGGCCCGGAGGACTACGGTGGCCGGGCGCCGCGTCCGCGGACGCGGGGGCTCGACACCAGCACGTTCGTGCGCGCCGGAACGGCGGATGACCCGCTGACGGCGGAGCTGCTCAGCCGCATGCTCGACGACGCGGGCATCCCCGTCTTCGCACGGGACCTCCGCGGTGGCGCGGTGGACCCCCTCACCACGGCGGTGCTCAGCGACTGGTGGGAGCTGCTCGTGCCCTCGGAGGACCAGGCGCGCGCCGCCGAGCTCGTCTCCTACGAGAAGCGTCGCCTCGCCTCCACCGAGGAGGAGGCCGCCCGGGCCGCGGAGGAGGAGGAGCTCGAGACCGAGCCCAAGGGCCCGGAGGAGCTCAGGGGCTGACGCCGACCCGCGGAGCCAGCGCGGGCCGCTGCGGCGCGAAGACCGCCACGCCCTCCACCGGCCAGCGGGTGTAGCGCGCGTTGCGCGTGAGGAAGGTGTCCAGGTCCTCGTCCACCACGCGCCCGTAGGCGTTGCGCGCGGCGTGGCGCAGGAACACGCGGCGCCCCTTGCGCACCACGAAGCCCATGTGCGTGATGCGCGTGGCCTTCAGCGGCCGCTCCTCGCGCACCACCAGGAGGATGCTCCCCTCCGGCAGCCGCTCCATCCGGGGGCGCAGCGCTGCGATGGGCACCAGCTGCAGCGGGTAGCGCCCCGTCACCTGCCGCTCACGAGGCAGCGCGAGCGCACGCGAGGAGAGGGACGTCCAGGTGGTGCGCGTGAGCACCTTCTCGACGCTGCGGGTCGCCTCGCCCCCCACCTCACGGGTGATGTCGCGAAGGAAGCCCTTGCGGAGGTTCGCAGGCAGCCACTGGGCCTCCATGAGGTGGTTGCGGTCCTGGTAGCGGATGGCCCCGTCGTAGCGCAAGGCGGCCAGCATCGCGCCCACGTCCTCCTTCCGCCCGGACAGCGCCAGCGCGAGCGTCTGCTCCACGAAGGTGAGGCAGTCCACGGCGTCGTCGCGGAAGAGAGGGTCCGGGTCCACTCCTTCCCCTTCGCCGAGCGGTGACGCCTGGTACGGGGTGCCCAGGAAGTGCGCGCTCAGCGCCACCACGCGGGCGGCGAGGGGCTCGGCGGCACCGGACCTCAGGAGCGCCTCGCGCGCGTCCTCGCCCAGCTCCCGCCAGGGGGTCGCACCACGCTCCCCGGCGGGTGCGGCCGCGAAGGCGAACAGCAGGAGGACGGGGAGGCTGAGCGACATCACTGCGCCGCCTTGGAGTTGGCCACGCGCGCTCGGGTGGAGTCAAAGGGCCTGAAGGACGCACACATCACCCTCCAGGCCTCGGCGCGTTCCGAAGTTGACCTCGTGGAAGCGGACTTGGTACGCCGGGCATGTATGACTCGTCTCTTCGCCATCGGCCTCGCCTGCGCGTTCGCCGCGGGGTGCGGCCCCATCCAGTCCACCGCGTACCTCCTGGACGCGGAAGTGCAGATCCAGGCGGCCCGCACCGCGGGCGCCGAGAAGCTGGCGCTCTACGAGTGGACCGGCGCCAACCTCTATCTCGAGAAGGCGCGCGAGGAGGCGGGGTACTCGGACTACGAGGTGGCCGTGAAGTTCGCGGAGCGCGCGGCGAAGCTGGCCGCGGAGGCCCGCCAGAAGGCCATGGCCGCCAAGGGCGACGTCAGCACCTCCTCGGAGGCCCCGTGAGTCGCAACCTGTGTGTGTGGGCCCTGCTCTCCGTGGGGCTCGTCGGGTGTGTGTCGGGGAGCAAGATCCTCGCGGACTCGGAGGTCATCTCCTCCGACATCGAGCGGGCGCGTCGCAGCGGCGCCCTCCAGTGTGCGCCGGACGACCTGGCGGTCGCGGAGGCCCACCTGGACTTCGGCCGGGGAGAGCTGTCGCAGGGCAACAGCGTCCGCGCCTCCGACCACATCCGCTCGGCGGACACCGCGGTGAAGAAGGCCCTCGCCCGCTCGCGGGACTGCGCGAGCAAGACCGTGCTCGTGAAGAGCAACTCCCCCGTGGTGGTGCGCGTGGAGCCCACCGACGGAGATGGGGACGGCGTGCAGGAGGCCTCCGACCGCTGCCCGTCCGAGCCGGAGGACCGCGACGGCTTCCAGGACGATGACGGCTGCCCGGACCCGGACAACGACGCGGACGGCGTGCTCGACACGCAGGACCGCTGCCCCATCGAGCCGGGCCCCGAGGCGAGGGCCGGCTGCCCCGAGGAGACGCCGCGCGACGCGGACGAGGACGGCGTGGTGGACACGCAGGACCGCTGCCCGGGCCAGCCGGAGGACAGGGACGGCTTCGAGGACGAGGACGGCTGCGCCGAGGTGGACAACGACGCCGACGGCCTGCTCGACGCCGCGGACAAGTGCCCGGACAGGGCCGGCCCGCCCACGTCCCTCGGCTGCCCCCAGGAGGACCGCGACGGGGACGGCATCCACGACGGCCAGGATGCCTGCGTGGACGAGCCCGAGGACAAGGACGGCATCGAGGATGCGGACGGCTGCCCGGACCTGGACAACGACAAGGACGGGGTGCCGGACGCGTCGGACGCGTGCGCCGGCCAGGCCGAGGACCGCGACGGCTTCCAGGACGAGGACGGCTGCCCCGACGTGGACAACGACGGCGACCGGATGCCCGACACGCTGGACAAGTGCCCGATGGAAGCGGGCCTGCCGGAGCTGTTCGGCTGCCCCGACAAGGACACCGACGGTGATGGGCTCTCGGACCGGCAGGACGCCTGCCCCGAGGAGAAGGGCATCACCGAGGAGAAGGGCTGCCCGAAGAAGTACAAGAACGTGGTGGTGAAGAAGGACCGGATCGAGATCAAGCAGCAGATCCTCTTCAAGTCCGGCTCCGCGCTCATCATCGGGCGCGCCAGCAAGGCCATCCTCGATGACGTGGCCCTGGCACTGAAGGACAACGCGCACATCCGCCGCGTCCGCATCGAGGGCCACACGGACGACCGCGGCAACGACGTGGCCAACCTCCGGCTGAGCCAGAACCGCTCGGACTCGGTGAAGGCGGAGCTCATCAAGAGGGGCATCGACCCCATCCGCCTCATCTCCGTGGGCTACGGTGAGGCGCGGCCGCTCTTGCCCAACAAGACGAAGGCGGGCCGCGCGGCCAACCGGCGCACGGAGTTCAACATCGTCGAGTGACCGCGAGCCGGGCACCGCGCGGGTGCTCGGTGACGGCCCCTCACTCTCCCCTCTCCCCCTGGGAGAGGGACAGGGTGAGGGGGCTGTGCGCCCTCGTCACTCCTCCGCGCTGCCGCCCTTGATCACCTCGCGCAGCAGCTCCGTGGCGTAGCTCCCCGCCGGCAAGGCAAACCCCAGACGCACCACGCCGGGAGACTCCTCCTCCACGGCGAGCTCCGCCACCCGGACCCGGTACGGACGCCGCGCGCCCTCCGTCTCCCCGCGCCCGCGCAGGAAGTCCGAGGGCACCACGCCCTCCGCCGCGAGCAGCGCCGCCTCCGCTTCGGCCACCGCACCGGCAGCCTCGAGCATCTTCGGACCGAACAGCGGCCCCGCCGGGCTCACCTCGAAGCGGTCCACGCGTGGCTGCTCACGCTCCGGCGCCTCGCACACGAAGAGCCCACCGGTGTCCTCCTTGCGCAGGACATCGCCCATCAGTGCCCGGGTGAACGTTCCCTCTCGCAGGCGCTGCGCGAGCGCGCGGTTGAAGAGGAGGGACTGGAACGCGGACAGGAAGAGCCTGCGCTCGAAGCGGGTGGGGGCCTTCGGGAGCCGCTCTCCCTTCAGCAGGAGCCGGCCCTTCGCTGCGTTGTCCCCTGCGCGCCCGAACCGCTGCGCCCCGAAGTAGTTCGGAAGCCCGGAGCGCTCGAGCAGCGCCAGAGCCTCCCGGGCGGCACCGACGTCCCTGACTCCATGCAGCCGCAAGCGGAAGCGGTTTCCCTTGAGGTGCCCGGTGCGCAGCTTGTTTCCGTGTCGCACGGCGGAGAGGACCCGCACTCCGTCCAGGGACACCGCGGGAACACGCGGCTCGGCCCGCGCGGGCACGGAGAGGTACTGGCGCGTGACGGCCTGGCGGTCCTTGAGGCCCGCGACGCCCACCTCCTGCTCCGGAACCTCCAGCTGCGCGGCGAGCGCACGCACCACCTCCGGCGTGTCCCGGCCGCGCTTCTCCACCCAGAGGAACAGGTGCTCACCGGTGCCCGAGGGCACGTACGCGGGGAGCTCCTCCACCTCGAAGTCCTCGGGCGTGGCCTTGAAGAGGCCGCCTGCACCCGGCACTCCTGCGGTGAGGTACGGACGCTCCATGGCGCGCCTCCTCCCTCACACCTCGAGCGTGGCGAGGAGCTCCTTCACCCGCCGCGCGAGGTCCTCGTCCGCCCGTGACTCGAGGAGCTCACCGGCCTGGAAGAGCAGGAAGAACATGACGTCGGTGAGCGCCTGCTTGAAGGCGGCCACGGCGTCCGCCCCCAGCTGGTTGCGACCGGCCTCGAAGGCCTCGAGCAGCCGCCGCTCCGGGAGGCTGCCGTCCGCCGCGAACGCGAGCCCCACGAGCACCGGGGCCGCCGAGAGGGCCTGGTTGGCGAGGGCGGCGTTGGCAGCGGCGATGAACTCCCGGTCCATGTCCTGCTTGGCCACCTCGTCGCGAATCTCCCGGAAGATGAAGTTGAACACGCGCGCCACCTGGCGCTCGTCCACCGTGCGCTGCGGGGCGCGCTGCTTCTGCGCGGGCTCGGCGGCGGACACCGCCGCGGGCCGGCCCAGGGGCGGCGTGAGCGGAGCGGGTGGGGCCTGCGCGGGCGGAGCGGCTCCACCCTTCCCTTCGGACAGCTCTGCGTAGCCGTCGCTCACCAGCCGGAACACGGCCTTCGTCGCGTCGAACTCGCCCAGGCGTGCCGCCGTCCCGAGCTCGAGCACCGTGCGTCCCCCGTCCGCGAGCTGCAGCACGAGACGCTCGTCCTCCTCCAGGCGCTCGTCCGCGGACCGCACGGCCCGGACGAGCATCCGCCCGTGGGGGATTCGCTTTCGGAAGTGGGCGAGCTCGTCGATCTTCCGGATGCTGTCCATCAGCAGGCTCTGCGTGGACAGCTGCACGGCGTGGCCCGTCCGCTCCTCGAGCGACTGGTCCACCAGCACGAAGGCGCCCTCCCGCGCCAGCATGATGGCGTGGAAGATCTCGCTCACCTGGTGGGTGACGCAGCGGAACAGCTCATGCGCCTGGAGCACGCCCCGCTCCACGAGCGCCCGCCCCACCTTGGACGGCGGCTGCTCGCGCAGCACCTCCTCCAGCCGGGCGCGGTCCACGTAGCCCAGCCGCACCATCACCTCGCCGATGCGGTCGGCCGCGTCGTCGCTGGTGGCGGCGCGCACCTCCCCTTCCTTCAGGGTGACGCTGCGCTCGCCCGCGGGAGCGTTCACCCGGATGGTGCCCGTCCACCGCGACTGGCTGAGGAAGGCGATGAGGTCGGAGAGCGGGAAGCCCCCGAGGTCCCCGGCCAGCACCACGCGCGGGGCCGCGGCGGTGCCGCCCTCGACCGGCGTGCGCAGGAAGAGGAGGAGGTCCGGAGCAGACGGCAGCAGGGCATACGTGCCCCGGTGCACCGCGAGCGCCCGTCCGCCCTCGGGTGTCTCCGCCGCCAGCTGCCCCCTGGCGTCCACCATGAAGCGAGGAGAGCTCACCTTGAGTCCGCTTCAGTCCGCCGCCCAGGCGCCGTTGTGGGCCTTCCACTCGAGCTCGTCCTCGAGCGCGCGTGCGAGGCCAGCCTCACTCAGGGGCAGGGTGAAGCGCCGCCCGTTCAGGAAGAGCGCCGGGGTGCCATCCACGCCCGCCTTCCGGCCCTGCTCCCGGAGGGCCGTCAGCTGCGCACGGAACGTTCCGGCCTTGAGCGCCGCCTGCAGCGCGGTCGCATCCAGCCCCGCCCCGCGTGCAACACGTGGAAGCGCGGCGGGCCCCAGGTCCGACTGGTGGTCGAAGAGGGCATCGTGCATGACCCAGAACCGCCCCTGGTCGCGGGCGAAGAGGACGGCCTCACCGGCGGGCCACGCGTTGGGGTGGCTCGCGAGCGGGAAGGGCAGCGAGCAGAAGCGCACGGTGTCCGCGTGCGCCTTTGCGAACGCGTCCAGGAGGGGCCGCGCAGCCGCACAGAAGGGGCACTCGAAGTCGCTGAACGCCACCAGCGTCACCGGCGCGTCCACGCGCCCGGTGCACATGCGCGCGTCCACGGCGAAGGAGGCTCTCGGAGCGCGGAAGCCCTCGTAGTAGCGGCCCAGCGCGGGGATGATCTCCACCGCCGGGAGGCCCGCGGCGGCCCACTGCGCGGCGAGGCTCCCCATCCTCTTCGCGTGGACGCAGTCGTGCGTGCGCAGGCACTCGCCCAGCGTGTGGGGGCATCCGCAGTGGCAGAACTCGTCGGCGAGCACCGTCGCGAGCTCGGCGCGCGCGGCCTCGGGCAGGGCGGAGAGGTCCACGCCCGGGAGCTCGGGCAGTGCGTCGTCCTTCGGCGCAGCCTCAGGCGACGGGGCCCCCGCGACGGTCGGCTTCGGCGCCTCCGCTGCAGGCGTGGTGGACTCCGGGGACGCTGTGGGGGTGTGCGCCGAGCAGCCCGCGAGGGCCAGGGCTGCGGGCACGACGAGGAGGAGCGATGTTGCGCGCGAACGGGCCACGAGCGGCTTCTAGCCATCCCCCCCTCACGTTGTAAAGGAAGGCACCCGCCCTCCCGGAGCCCCTTGCTCCTCGGGCAACCAGACTCGAGTCCGACTCGAAGGAGCATCAGACCCGTGCCCCGCATCCTGCTCTTGCACACCGGAGGGACCCTCGGCATGGCGGGGGGCTACCCCTCCGCGCTTCGTCCCGCGGCCTTCTTCAAGACGCTCAAGGCCCGCGTGCCGGAGCTCTTCGCGCTGGCCGACATCGAGCTCGAGCTCTTCAGCAACATCGACAGCTGCGAGATGCAGCCGGAGCTGTGGAGCCGCATGGCCGCACACCTCCACCGGCGCCTGCCGCGCTTCGATGGAGCCGTCGTCACCCACGGCACCGACACCCTCTCGTACACGGCGAGCGCCCTCTCCTTCATGCTCCAGGGCCTGCCACACCCGGTGGTGCTCACGGGCTCACAGCGGCCGCTCGGGGAGATCCGCACCGACGCGCGGCTCAACCTCATCGACGCGGTGACGGCCGCGCTCCGCGGCCCGCGCGAGGTGTGCATCTGCTTCGACAGCCACCTCTACCGCGGCAACCGCACCATGAAGGTGAAGGTGGCCGAGTACGACGCCTTCGAGAGCCCCAACTTCCCGGTGCTCGGCACCCTCGGCGTGGACGCGACCTTCGCTCCCGGCCTGAAGGCGCGGGGGCGCTTCCGCCTGCGCGAGAAGCTCGAGCACCGGGTGTTCCTCCTCAAGGTGTTTCCCGGGCTGGATCCCACCCTTCCCCTCCAGCTCCTGCCGCACCTCAAGGGGCTCGTGGTGGAGGCGTACGGCGCAGGCAACGTCCCCGTGGACGCCTCGCTGGGGCGCTCGCTGCGGCCCCTGTTCGCCGAGGCGCAGAGGCGCGACATCCCGGTGGTGGTCGTCAGCCAGGCCTACCGCAACGGCGTGGACCTCACCCTCTACGAGAGCGGCGCCGAGGCGCTCGGCAGGGGCGTCATCCCCGGGGGGGACATGACCGCCTCCGCCGCGCTCGTGAAGTTGATGCACACCCTCGCGTACACGCGCGGGCGCGAGCAGGTGGCGCGCGCCATGTTCCGCCCCCTCGCGGGCGAGCTCACCCCACCGCCGCGGGCCGGCTGACTCCCAACGTCCCCTTCCTTCGACGACCTTGCCCTCACCCCGTGCCAGGGGAACGAGCTCGCTGCGACCCCGACCCAGGGCCGAGCAGGCAAGCACGCTCGGCCTGCATCCTCGGAATGTCCGCACACGAACGCTGTTCGGCGCATCCCCGAGCTCTTACTGGAGGCCCCGCCTGTCGCCGGACCCGCGTCCCCACCGCACCTTCGTGCTCGCCGAGCACGAGGTCGTCTCGCACCGCATCTCCGCGGAGCTGGACGGCCTGCGCATCGTGCACCTGTCGGACATCCACGTGCGGGCGGGCGTGCGTCCGCGGCGGCTGCACCGGGCGGTGGAGCTCATCAACGCGCTCCGGCCGGACCTCGTGGTGCTCACCGGGGACTACGTCTGCCATAGCCCGAGGCCCCTCCCCTGGCTCACCGAGGCCCTGGCGGAGCTCGACGCCCCCAAGTACGCCACGCTCGGGAACCACGACCACTGGACCTGCGCGCGCAGCGTGAGGAGCGCCCTGGACCGTGCCGGCGTGGACGTACTCACCAACGAGCACCGCCGCCTCCACACGGCGCAGGGCGCGCTGCTCCACCTGGTGGGCGTGGACGACAGCATCACCCGCAACGACGACGCCGAGGCGGCCTTCCGCGGAGTGCCCGAGAACGCCACCACCGTCGTGCTGAGCCACGCTCCGCAGAGCGCGGACTTCCTCCACCGCTTCGCCCCGGCCCTCATCCTCTCCGGCCACACCCACGGCGGTCAGTTCTTCTTCCGCCGCCTCACGCCCTACCTCTGGCGGAGGATGGGCATGCCGTACATCGCGGGCTTCTACGAGGTGTCCGGCGCGCAGCTCTACGTCAGCCGCGGCTTCGGCGGCAGCGTGCCCGTGCGCTTCCGGGCACCGGCGGAGGTGGCCCTCCTCACCCTGCGAAGCACCGGGGCCGCCTGCCCCGGGACCGCGGCCGCCTGAAGGGGCCCGGTGCAAGGGCCCCCCGGGCCCCCGGACCCTGGAGCCGAGCGGACACCGGGAAGCTGCGGCTTGCCATTTGCTCGCGGTTTCGTCATACCCCCGCCCGTATGCCGGGGCGTGAAGGCCTGACCAGGGGTCCACCTCCGTGCGAATCAATCCGAGAGGAGGTGAACGTCCATGTCCGGTATCCGCGTCAAGGAGGGTGAGTCCATCGAGAGCGCCCTCAAGCGGTTCAAGAAGGCCACCGAGAAGGCGGGAATCCTCTCCGAGATTCGCAAGCGCGAGCACTACGAGAAGCCTTCGGTGAAGAAGAAGAAGAAGGCCATCGCGGCCAAGAAGCGCGCCGTGAAGAAGTCGCGCAAGTCGTACTAGCCGACTCACCCGGGGTGGCCTCGTCGTCCGGGGCCACCCTTCACCTCGAAGACCCCAGCCCTCGAAGGAGCCCCTCCATGCCGACGCTCAAGGAGCGCATCGACGCGGACCTCAAGGACGCCATGCGCGCGAAGGCCGAGCTCACCCTCGGCGTCCTGCGGATGCTCAAGAGCGCCATCAAGTACAAGGAGGTGGAGCCGGGCGCCTCCGCGCTGGATGACGCGGGCATCACCAAGGTCATCGGGACCGAGATCAAGAAGCGCCGCGACTCGGTGGACCAGTACAAGCAGGCCGGGCGCGAGGACCTCGCCGCGAAGGAGGAGCAGGAGATCGTCGTCCTCCAGGGCTACCTGCCCCAGCAGCTGAGCGCGGAGGACCTGCGTGCGGAGGTGACCAGGGCCATCCAGGAGGCCCAGGCCAAGGGCCCCAAGGACATGGGCGCGGTCATGAAGACCCTTCAGCCCCGCGTGGCGGGACGCGCCGAGGGCAAGGCGGTCAGCGAGGAAGTCAAGGCCCAGCTGGCACAGCTCGGCGGCTGACGGTCGTTTTTCTTGCGCGGGGCGGCCTCCCGCTCCATGAGGTGTCGGAGCCCTGGTGTAGCGTCAAACCCTCCGGCAGCCGTCCGGGTCTCTTTGGGTGCGCTCGCATTGAGGGGAGGCCTTCACGCCATGGCGATTCCCGAGCACAAGCTGGAAGAGGTCCTCCGGCGCGTGGACATGCTCGGGCTCGTCGGGCGCTACGTGGAGCTCAAGCGCAGCGGCAAGGACCACAAGGGCCGCTGCCCGTTCCACCAGGAGAAGACGCCCTCCTTCTACGTCTACCCGGAGAAGAAGCGCTTCAAGTGCTACGGCTGCGAGGCGGGCGGAGACGCCTTCACCTTCATCCAGCGCTACCTGGGCAAGACGTTCCTGGACACGGTGAGGGACCTCGCGGGCGAGGTGGGCGTGGACCTCGAGGGCGCGGAGGACCCGACCGCCCGCGAGCGCGCCCAGCTGCGCGAGGCCACCGAGCTCGCCGCGGCGCACTTCTCCCAGCGCCTGTGGGATGCACAGAAGGGAGCGGCCGCGCGCGCCTACCTCGCGGGCCGCGGCGTGACGGAGGAGACCGCGCGGAGGTTCGGGCTCGGGTGGGCGCCCGCCGCCTGGAGCGAGCTCGGGGACCGCTTCCTCCAGGTGGGCACGGTGGAGTTCGCGCTGAAGGCGGGCCTCATCCAGCCGCGGGCCAAGGGCGAGGGCTACTTCGACTTCTTCCGCAACCGGCTGATGATTCCCATCCGCTCGCCGGAAGGACGTCCCGTGGGCTTCGGCGGCCGCCTGATGGAGGGAGACGAGGGCCCCAAGTACCTCAACTCCCGCGAGTCCGCGCTCTACCACAAGAGCGACACGCTCTACGGCATGGACCAGGCGCGCGACGAGGTCCGCCGGCGCAAGGGAGCGGTGCTGGTGGAGGGCTACTTCGACTGCATCGGCCTGCAGCAGGCCGGCGTGCGCCATGCCGTGGCCCTCTGCTCCACCACCCTCACCCCCGGCCACCTCACGCTCCTCCAGCGCAGCGGCGCGCAGGGACTCACCCTGCTCCTGGACGGAGACGACGCCGGCCTCAAGGCGGTGGAGCGGCTCGCGGGTCCGCTGCTCGCCGCGGGCATGGCCACACGGGTCGCGCTCCTGCCCACGGGGGATGACCCGGACGTCTTCGCGCGGCGTGAAGGTGCCGCGGGCGTGGAGTCCCTGCTCGG
>JAKEEX010000620.1 GCA_022616315.1 Myxococcaceae bacterium | reverse complement strand
GACGGCGGGGCGACCGCCCCACCCACTCCGGGGAAGGATCGTCGTGGATCGTGGTGTGCTGGAGCCAATATGGAGCCAGCCGGGCGTCACCGCCGCCCTACCTAGCACGGAGCGCCCTCAGATGAATCCTTGGGCGCCCGCGTTGTCGGTACTCTCTCCCCGTCCGCCCGCCAGGCGCACTGCCCACCACGGTGGGCAATGTCACGAGGTCAGCGCCCGGATGATGCTCGTGAAGTCCTTGCGTCGTCGTCTTCCTCGTCGCTCCTTACCCAGGCACCCCGGCTGCACCCTGCTCGAGCGTGCCCCGGCTTTGTGCACCACCGACCTATCAGCGTCGCCAGCTGGAGGGCTCCGTCCTCTACCGCACCGTCCAGGCGCATCTCGACACGTTCCTCGTGCGGACCGCCGGGGACGACGGTGGGGGCCTGCCTTCCTTCGTGACTCGGGAGTTTCGGGCCTACCTGCGCTGCGGGTCCGCCGAGTAGGGGCGAGCGCTTCGGTGGCAGCTCCCCTGATCCAGCGTCGAGAGACTTCAGGAGGGCGGAAAGATGTCGCGCTACCTGATCGTCGCTCATCAGACGGCCACCAGCCCCGAACTCCAGGGCAAGGTGAAGGCGCTCCTGGCCGCAGACGCCGCGGCGGAGTTTGCCGTGCTCGTCCCCGCCGCGCCGGGTTCGAGCTTCAGCGGGGAGGGAGAAACCGTGGACGTGGCCGGGCAACGCGCCGAGGCCGCGCGGACGCTGCTGGAGGCCGCGGGAGCGAAGGTCGTCCGCACGGCCGTGGGCGCACCGGATCCGCTCTTGGCCATCACCGACGAAATGCGGCGCGCACCCCGGCTATCACGCCATTGTCGTATGTACGTTGCCGCCCGGCATCTTGCGCTGGCTCACCCTCGACCTTCCCCACCGTGTCCAGCGGAAGTTTCGCGTGCCCGTGCACCAAGTCGTGGCCAAAGTGGGCACGCTCGCGGCGCCCCGTCGTCCGCACTGACCTTCTGCAGAGGTCCCCGCGCTCACGAGAAGACGCCATCGCCCCGCACGTGCGCCTCAAGGGGGCCGGCATTCGTGAGCGCCCGCAGCCTCGTCTCCGCGGCCCCGACACCGGCAGGCACAAACCGCACCTCGATGATCATGGCGTCTCCCTCCT
>JAKEEX010000619.1 GCA_022616315.1 Myxococcaceae bacterium | reverse complement strand
TTTTTGCAAGCTTGGGGCCAGAGACTCGTTCCTGTCACCTGGGCTGGACTCCAGGGTACACAGCCCCCTCACCCTGTCCCTCTCCCAGAGGGAGAGGGGAAGGTGCGGCCTGACCCTCTCCCGGTGCGAGAGGGGACGGCGACGGGAAGAGTGGCACAGGCGTCAGGGACGCTCTGACAATTTGTCACTCAGGGGCGAGCGAGCAGGAGCTCCGCGGCTTCCAGCGCGTTGAGGGCCGCGCCACGTCCCACGTTGTCCACGGCGACGATGAGGCTCACCCACCCCGGCAGCGCGGGCAGGGTGCGCACACGGCCCACATGGACCGAGTCGTCCTGCGTGACGAGCATGGGCATGGGGTAGATGCGCTCCTCGGGGCTGTCGAGCACCTTCAGCTTCTTGCCCGCCTTGAGCGCATCCCGCACGGCGGCGGCGCTCGCGTGGCTCGCGAGCTTCACGTCCAGGACGAGCATGTGTCCGAAGAACGTGGGCACCTGCAGCGCCGTGCCGAACACGACGGGCCGCTCGGGCCACGTCGGTGTGAGGCGCGCGAGCTCCTCGGCCCAGCCGAGCTCCTCGGCCGTGAAGCCGCTCCCTGGCTCCACGGGGCCCACCTGCGGAACCACGTTGAAGGCCAGCCGGTGCGGGAAGCGCTGGGGCTCCACCTCACGGCCGGACAGGAGGTTCGCCGTCTGCATCTCCAGCTCGCGGATGCCCGACTCACCCGCGGACGAGGCGCCCATCAGCGCGGTGACGTGCACGTGCTCCAGGACGAAGGCCTCGTGCAGCGGCGTCAACGCGAGCGCGAGCGCGGTCGTGATGGGCGAGGGACACGCCACCACGCGCCCACGGAAGGGTGCCTTCAGTGGCGCCTCCGAGAGGGCCGGGAGCACCAGCGGGACGGCCGCGTCCAGCCGGAACGCCGGGCTGACGTCCACCACCCACGCACCCGCGGCCTGGGCCTGGGGTGCGAGCTGGCGCGCGACATCCTGCGGTGCAGCGAGGAACGCGACGTTCATCCCGCGGAAGGCGTCAGGCCCCGCGCGCTCCACCTCGAGCGTGTCGTCGCCGTAGCTCACCTCCTCG
>JAKEEX010000618.1 GCA_022616315.1 Myxococcaceae bacterium | reverse complement strand
TGGCCTCGAGGGGCGTCGCCTGGCGCTCGTTGGGGAGGGGCAGTTCCGTGGCCTCCGGCCTCAGTGCCAGGAGCCTCAGTGCCAGAAGCTCGCCTGTGGAACCCGCGGAGTGGACCGGCGCTCCATGCCGTGCGGCAGGGAGAGAGGCGTATACCTGCCCTCGAAGCGGACCTGGCCACTCACCGGTCAGCACGTCTTCAGAGAGCGTGGGAACGACATGAGACGTACACGAGCAGGATGGCGTCTATTCCTCGGGGCCGTGCTCCTCGCCGGTGCGGGGACTGCGTGGGGCGGAGATTCGGCGGACGAGCCGCTCGCCGCCATCCCCGTCCCGCAGCCAATCAACGGGGACGTCATCGACCCAGCAGCGGCGGTGCGGCTCGGCAAGGTCCTCTTCTGGGAGGTGCAGACGGGCGGCGATGGCCAGGTGGCCTGCGCCACCTGCCACTTCGTTGCGGGGACGGACAAGCGGACGCGGAACACCCTGAACCCGGGGCCCGATGGCATCTTCGCCAGCGGTGGGGTGACCGCCGCGGGACAGGTGTTCAACGGGGCCTCCATCGTCAATGACGACCGGGTCGGCTCGCAGGGAGTGGTGGGGACCCGCTTCCTGAACATCAACCCGAGCCCCGCCGTCGCCGCCGACGTCTGCGCGCCGGACCGGACGGCGCCGTTCTTCGCGGAGCGCCGGGTGACGGGGCGCAACGCGCCGAGCGCCATCGGCGCCATCTTCAACGTGGACAACTTCTGGGATGGGCGGGCCAACCGGCTCTTCAACGGCAAGAACCCCTTCGGCGGCACCGGCAACGCAGGGCTCATGATGACGGTGGCCTCCGCCGGTGGAAAAGGGAAGGGGCGCAAGTTCGGGGTGAGCAACTCCAGCATCGCCTCCGCGACGATGCTCATCGACAACTCGAGCACCGCCTCGCAGGCGGTAGGCCCGCCGAACAACGAGGTGGAGATGTCCTGCAAGGGCCGCGCGTTCAACGGCCCCAACAGCCTGGCCGCCAAGCTGCTGGCCCGTCCACCGCTCCAGTTCCAGCAAGTCTCGCGCACGGACAGCGTGCTCGGGACGCTGTCGGCCTTCCCCGCGAATGGCCTCACACGCAGCTACCGGCAGCTCATCGAGGAAGCCTTCGGGCCGGCACTCGCCGCGGACGCACAGAACCAGTTCTCCCGAATCTGGGGCCAGGCCATCCAGGCCTACGTGGCGACATTGGTGCCCTCGGATACGCGCTTCGACCGGTTCCTGGCCGGCGACCGGGACGCGCTCACCGACAGCCAGGAGCGGGGCCTCGGCGTCTTCAACGGCAAGGGCCAGTGCAACAAGTGCCACTCCGGGACGGAGATGACGGACGCCTCCTTCACCTTCATGCGGGAGCGTGGGCCACGCAACGAGGACGGCGGGGACACGGGCTTCCACAACATCGGCGTGCGGCCCACCGCGGAGGACCTCGGCCGCGCAGGGCTCGGCCCCAACGGCGTCAGCTTCTCCGTCAGCCGGGCGCGGGCGGACCGCGGCGCCTTCAAGACACCGGGGCTGCGCAACGTGGCGCTCACCGCTCCCTACTTCCACAACGGAGGCAAGGCCACGCTCGCCGAGGTGGTGGACTTCTACTCCCGCGGCGGTGACTTCCGGAACCCGGAGCTGGGCAAGCGCATCAGGCGCCTGGGGCTAAGCGCCTCGGACCAGGCGCAGTTGGTGGACTTTCTCACCAACGCGCTCACCGACTGCCGCACCGTCAAGGAGAAGGCGCCGTTCGACCACCCGTCGCTCATCGTCCCCAACGGTCCCTCGCTTCCGGCGGTGGGCGCGGAGGGGAACGGCAAGGTGTGCAACTGAGGCACGACCGCCGCTTGCACGCTCGTCGGAGCGACCGGCGTGGCCCCCTCGGCAAGGGGCCCGCTGGCCGCTCCGTGCGTTTCCCGCGCCTGAGCGCACCGCTTCCCCCTGCGGGTAGCGCCGGCGACGCCGCGGGGTCCCCGCGCTCCCTCTTCCGGGTCCCCGGGGACAGCGCTCCTTCCACTCCCCGCCACTGACCCTGGCTGGCGGCCCCCCCGCCTACTGGCCCCGCTGCTGCAGCGCAGTGGGAGTGCGGGGGGTGGGGCGATGGGGCGTTGGGTGTGGGCGCCGCCGCTCAGCGCGGGCGGGTTGCTGGTCCTCGCGCTGGTCTACAGCCAGTGGAGCACCGTTGCGCCCCCGCCCGCGGTGTCCCCGGGCCCTGCAGCGGCTCAGGGTGACGGAGAGGTGCACCCGGCCCGGGACGCGCCGACGGAGGACCCGGGCGGAGCGATGCGCGCGCGTGGCTCCGCAGGAGCCCCCGCGGACCGGGAGAGCGAGGAGGACCGGGGACAGCTGGAGGCCCCCGAGGAGGCGGACGCGGAGGACGAGGAGACCAGCCTGGAGGCGGCCCGGAAGGCGAGCGAGGACGTGCCGGGCCTCGAGGGCATCGAGAACCTCCCGGTCGTCGTCCTCGACGAGGAGCCGGACGCCGCGGACGTCGCGGACAGCGAGAGCGAAACAGGAGACACGTCCGGGGAGCCCTGAGCCGCTCCTCGGGAGGAAGCGGCGGGGAGTTCCCCGGCCCCGGGCCCCCACTCCGCCCGCCTCGAGGCGTGCTCACGCCTGGACGCGCTCACGGCCCCGCCTCCAGCCACGGCGACATCCGCTCGAGCCGGCGCGAGGCGGCGTTCCAGCGCACCAGCGATGCGCCCTGGATGCCCACGCGCCGGCTCACCCCGAAGGTGATGGGTGGCGCGACGCCGGTGTCGAGCGCGCGCGTGGCCTCCAGCGCGGACACCAGCCCCTCGCGGGTGACGGCGGCGCCGGTGCGCTCGAGCGCGTCCTCCAGCAACCGTGCCGACGCGTAGGCGCTCATCTGGAAGGCCAGGTGGCGCGGGCGCAGCTGGTGACGCGCGAGGAAGGCCAGGAAGCCCTGCCCCTTCACGCGCAGCTCCTCGTCCACCAGCGTGGGGGAGACGAAGGTGACGCGCTCCATCCCCTTCGGCGTCTCTCCTCTCACCACCTCCGCCGCCAGCTGGACGGGGGCGAAGAGCGGCGTGCGGTCCCCCGCCGCCTCCTGGGCTGCGAGCAGCGCCAGCAGCTCCTCGCGCGTCCCGTGGAAGAGGACGGCCGTGGCGCGCGCCGCGCGAAGGGTGGCCAGCGCGGCCGCGGGCTCCAGCTGCCCGGGCGGGTAGGTGTGCTCGATGGGGGCGGCGTGCTGCCGCCGGACCGCCTCGAGGCGCGCGCCCTCCGCCCAGCGCTGCCCGCCCCGGGTGCGCGCGGCAACCACCACCCAGGCGCTTGCGTGCGCCTCCTCACCCGCCAGGTGCCGCACCGCCACCCGCGCCTGCAGCTCCGGGCCGGGGTAGAGGAAGAAGACCGGCGCCTCGTTGCCCGCCTCGGCGGAGCCGAGCGGTGCCAGCACCGGGACGCCCTCCAGGGCCGCCTGCAGCTCCGGGGCGCGCGCCGCGCTGGACGGCGGTCCCACCAGCGCGAGCACCCCGGACGCGAGCAGCCGCGCCACCCCGTCCGGCCGCGCCTCATCCTCCACCACCAGCTCCAGCCGCCGCCGGTAGATGCCGCCGCGGGCGTTGAGCTCCTCGAAGGTGGCACGCAGCACCGCGCGCACGTCCTCCCCCTGCTCCGCCAGCGGGCCGCTGAGGGGCAGCAGGGCGCCCACCCGCAGCACTCCGTCCTCCACGCCCGGCGTCTGCTCCTCGCCGAGCAGGTGCAGGTAGGCCACCAGCCCCGCCTGCGCGTTGGCGTCGAGCGCGAAGCGGGGCATGGCGATGCTCAGCGTGCGCCCGCTCGGCGTCACCCCGCGGGTGAGGGCCGCCACCAGGCTCGCATCGTCGTAGGCCGGCCGCGCGCGCTCCGCGTCCCCGGCACGTGCCTGGAAGAGGGTGCGCGCGGTGATGTCCGGCGCCGCCACGCCTCCCTCCTTCGTCCCCGTGCCGCTGTGGTGGTGGCAGTTGGCGCACGCGGCCGCGCGCCCGGACAGCTCCACCCGCTCCTCGCCGAGGAAGGCACGCAGGGGAGCGCCGTCCTCGCCCACGCCACGCTGGAAGAGCCGGCGGCCCAGCGCGGCCGCTGGCGGTGGAGGCTGTGGGGCGGGGGGGCGCGCTGTGGGCTCGGTGGTGCGGGTGCAGGCGAGCGCGGCCACTGTGCACAGGGCGAGGAGCTGGATGCGGAACATGGGTGTCACACCCCCCTCACCCCGGCCCTCTCCCAGGGGGAGAGGGGGCATTCTTCCAGGGGTCATTCGTCGTTGAGGCGGAGCACCGCGTCCACGATGTGCTCAGGCCGGTCCATGGCCACCGTCTTCAGCCAGTTGCCGCTCCGGGTGTCCCCGATGAGGAGCATGGTGGAGTGCTCCTCCTTCTTCTCCGTCCAGGCGCCCAGCTTGCGCAGCAGCGTGGTGACACCGTCCTGCGCGCCCGTGAGGAAGAGCCAGTCGGGCTGGGCCTTGAACTTCTCCGAGAACTTGCGGAGCGCCTCCGGGGTGTCGTTCACCGGGTCCACCGAGACGGTGAGCATCAGGAAGTCCTTCGCCCCCTTCTCGGCCAGCATCCTCTGCACGCGCGCCATGTTGGCGGTGATGGGCGAGCAGGCCGTCGTGCACGAGGCGAAGGCGAAGTTGATGAGCACCTTCCTGCCCTTCAGCAGGTCCGAGTAGAAGCGGTGGGGCTTGCCGAACTGGTCCACCAGCTCGGTGTCGGTGAAGTACTGGCGCGCCGCGGCCTCCGGGTCCTCCCCGGCCTTCTTCACGGCCAGGGGCTGCGCGGCGTTCTTCGCGGGAGCGGCATTCTTTGCGGGCGCGGCCGTCTTCGCACCCGGCGCCTTCTTCGCCGCAGGTGCCTGGGCCTGCCCCTCGTGGGCGGAGGCGGCGAGGGGCGCGGCGAGGAGCGCCACCTGGAGCACGTGCGCGCGCATCACGGCGCCTCCTGCGGCTTGAGCGGCTGCCGCTGCTCGCTCTCCGTGAGGCCCACCTCCGCCAGCGCCTCCTTCAGCCGCTTCGTGGTGGGCATGCCGAAGACGCGAACCCACTTGCCCGTGGTGGTGTTGCCCACCAGCGTGACGGGCGTGTGCGCCTCCTTGTTCGGCACCCAGCCTCCGAGCGCCTTGAGGGCCCGCGTCACCCGCTGCGGCTCACCCGTGACGAAGGTCCACCCGTCTCCGCGCTTGAACATGGAGGAGAACTTCTTCAGCTTCTCCGGGGTGTCGTTGGCCGGGTCGAGCGTGATGGACACCAGGTGCACGTCCCGGCCCACCGCGTCCCCGAGCTCGCTGCGCAGCTTGCCGAAGACGGCGCTCATCGGCGAGCAGATGGTGGAGCAGGTGGAGAAGACGAAGTTCACCGCCACCACGCGGTCCTTCATCAGCTCTGAGGCCAGACGCACGGGCATGCCGTCCTGGTCCACCAGCTGCTCGTCGGGCAGCTTCGGCGCGGTGACGCGCTCGAGCTGCGCGTGGCCTCGCCTGCGCTGAGGCGCCGCGCCGGCGGCAGAGGACACTCCGAGCGCGAGCACCAGGGTCAACGGCAACACTCTCATGGCATGACCTCCTTCACTCCGGGCTCCTTCCGGGTCTTCTCGAGGGTGTCGCGCGGCAGCGCGCGGTGGGCCTGCTTCGTTGCCCCGAGGAGGATGGGC
>JAKEEX010000077.1 GCA_022616315.1 Myxococcaceae bacterium | reverse complement strand
GGTTGCCGAGCCGGAGCTGCGTCTGCGCGGCGGCATGGAATGCCGAGGCAGCGGCCCCTGCATCCCTCGCGGCCAGCATCGCCTCGCCCCGCCGCTCGTGCAGCACGGCGAGGTCCTCCACGCCGCCGCGCTCCGCGAGGAGCTCCTCCAGGCCCCTGCTCGCCGCGACGTCCAGGGGGTCGCGCTCGAGTGCCTTCCGGAAGAGGCGGATGGCCTCCTCCGGCTCCCGGGGCTCCGCCGCGGCCATCCGGGCGGCTGTGACGTACGCCTCGACGGCCCCCCGCGTGTTGCGTGAGGTCTGGGCCTCCGCCTCCCACGCGGCGCGGGCCATGTGCACGTCGCCGAGCTTCTCTGCCACCCGGCGGGCTCCCTGGATTGCCGGGAGGAGCTCGGGACCCAGCTCCAGCGCCTCGGCGAACGCGCTGCGCGCACGGGAGAGGTCCCCGAGCTTTCCCTCGGACAGCTCCGCGACGCGAAGGAGCAGGGACAGCCGCTCGGTCCTGTCCACCGTGCGCGAGAGGCGCTGCTCGAACAGCTCGCGCAGCGCGGCCGCGTCGCCCTGCTGGCGCAGCACGCGCTCGAGCGCGAAGGCCACCCGCGGATGCTCCGGGTCCTCTGCGAAGGCGCGGCGGAGCTCTTGCAGTGGGGCCTCCGTCACACCCCCCGCGGGGTCTCCCGCGGCCGAGAGGCGCAGCGCCTGCGCGAGGCGCCCGTCCGCCACGCGCTCGGCGAGGCGAAGCCGCACGTCACTGCGTCGGACACGATCCGCCGCGCGGATCCGCTCCAGAGTCTTCAGGGCGAGGATGCTGCCGGGCTCGAGCCCCAGGACCACCTCGCAGCACTGGGCCGCACGTGCCGGCTCGTCGAGGCGGTCCAGGTAGATGCGCGCGAGCTTCAGGTACGCAGCCACCTTCACCACGGGCGTGGAACCGGCCTGGGCCTGGCGCTCCAGGAGGATGATGAGCTCCTTGACGTCACCGCGCGCGGCGCAGATGCGCTCGAGCGCCCGCAGCGCCGCGGCGTGCGCTGGCGCCAGACGCAGCACCTCCTGGTAGCCCTCCATGGCCAGCTCCGGGCGGTTCAGCCGGTCCTCCCAGATGGCGGCCGCCTGGAAGAGGGCGTTGGCGCGCTCCGCGGGGTCCGTGCGGCTGGCGGCCTCGGCGCGCAGGACGTCGATGAGGCTCTCCCACGCCTGCTGCGCCCGGTAGATGCGTGCGAGGGCGCGCAGGGCAGGGAAGTGGCTCGGCGCCAGCGTGAGCACCTCCTGGTAGCTGGCGATGGCGTCCCGCTCGTTCCCGAGGCGGTGCTCGTTCAGCTCACCAATCTTGTGGATGAGCGACGCGGCGTGCTCCGTGCTGGAGGCAATCTCCGCCTCCGCCCGGTACATCCGTGCGAGGTCCTGCCACCGGCCGTCCTGCGCGTAGAGACGTCCGAGCGCCCTGAGCGCGGGCAGGTAGCTCGGTGAGAGCGCCAGGACGCGCTCGTATGCGCTCACCGCGCCCTCGCGGTCCTCGAGCTGCTCGTCGAGGAGCTCTGCCGTGCGGTGGTGCAGGCTGAGCACCTGCTTCACGTCCCCGACGATGGCCGCCTCCTGCTCGTGGGTGTCGATGAGCTCGCGCCAGCGCCCGGCCCGCTCGTAGACGCGCGCCAGGTCCTGCAGGGTGGCCAGATGGTCCGGCACGAGCTCCAGGATGCGCTTCATGCATTCGACGGCGCGGTCCAGATCCCCGAGCCGCTCCTCGTAGAGGACGGCCATCTTGTGGAGCGTGGCCACGAGCTGCTCCCGGTCGGACGTCTGGAGCAGGTCCTGCTCGTGCATGGCCACCAGCTCGGCCCAGCGGCCCTGGAGCTCGAAGAGACGCGTGAGCGCCTTCTGCGCTGGGAGGTAGCCCGTCTGCAGCTGCAGGCACTGGTTGTACCGGCTGATGGCCTCCTCCTGCCGGCCCAGTCGCTCCTCGAGGATCTCCGCGGCCTTGAAGACCCTCGCGGCCTTGGTGCGTGGGTCCTGTGCGGCGGCGATCTCCGCCTCGATGACGCCGAGCAGGCCCTCCCACTTCTGCGTGCGGTGGTAGAGCTTTCCCAGGCCCGCGAGCGCGGCAGAGTGGCCCGGGACCCGCGCGAGGATGGCCTCGTAGGTCGCCACCGCCTTCTCGTCACTCCCGAGCTCGTCCTCGTGGAGGGCTGCGAGGCGCAGGTGGAGTGCGACCAGCTCCCCCTCGTCGTGCACGCACTCCGCCCACGCGTGGAGCACGTCGGCGAGCTGCTCGTGACGCCCCTCGCGCTCGAAGATGCTGGCGAGCTCGCTGAGCACGAGCGGCTCCTGCGCTCCCACGCGGCGTGCCTCCAGGAGCGCGTCCAGGGCCTCCTGGCTGCGTCCGTCCCGCTCGTACACCTTCGAGAGCTGCAGGTAGGCGGGAGCGCCCTGGGCCCCGAGGATGCCGGCCTCCGCGACGAGCGCGGAGACGAGCTCCTCGACACGCCCCTCGCGCTCGGCGATGCGCTTCACGGCCGAGAGCAGCACCAGATCGGAACGCTCGAGCGCGAAGGCCTCCCGGAAGGCGGAGGCCGCAGCCTCGGGTGCGCCGAGACGGTCCTCGAGGAGGAGGCCGGCGGAGGTGAGGTAGTGGGCCTTGAGGGCAGGGTCGGCGAGCGCGGCCGCCAGGAGCCTGTACACCTCCACGAGCGCCGACGCGTCCGCCCGCGCGGCATACGCGCCCTCCAGCTGTGTGAGGACCGCGACGTCCGTGGGCTTCAGGTCCAGGCACTGCCGGTACGCGGCCTGGGCGTCCTGCTCGCGGGAGAGGCGCTCCTC
>JAKEEX010000617.1 GCA_022616315.1 Myxococcaceae bacterium | reverse complement strand
CGTGCTGGTGGCGGTGGGGCATGCGCGCCGTGTCGGTGTGGCCGGTGAGGATGCGCTTGCCGCCGATGAGGACGGGAATCTCGATGCGCTCTCCCTCCATCATCGCGAGCGCATCCTTCACCTGTGCGCGCTCGGGGGTGTTGGGGGCGTAGGAGAGCACCGGCTCGTTCTTCGGGGGCGGGACGCGGACGTTGGCGGTGAGCACGCTTGAGGACCTTCCTCTCGGGAGGGGAAATTTCAGCGCCCGGACCACCACCTCGCGGCCCGGGCCTTCAGGGGGCAACGCTCTAACTCCGCCGGCCCATCCCCGACCAGCAATTCCTCCCGGCGGAGAGCCGCCGGCCCTCACACCGCGCGGACGCGGACGCTCGCATGCCCCTCGACCTCGCCGACGACCTCCTGGCCGGGAGCGAGCTGCTCGGCCACGGTGGCCGCCCCCGCGAGGACGATGCTCCCCGCCGGAAGTACCTCTCCTTGCGCGGCGAGCATCTCCACCAGCTGCACCAGCGAGAGCACGGGGTCGCCGGAGATGGCGCTCGAGGACGCGGACTGCTTCACCACCCCGTCCACGCTCATCCGCATGGAGAGCGCAGCGAGGTCCAGGCCCTCCGGCGAGCGCCACTCACCGGCGAGCACGAAGTGGGACGAGGAGGAGTTGTCCGCCACCACGTCGGGAAGGAGAAGTACTTGAAGCCCGCGAAGCGTGAGTCGAGGATCTCGAGCGCCGCGCACACGCCGTCGCACGCGGCGAGCGCCTCCTCGCGGGAGACGGGCCCCTTGAGCTCGCGCGCGGTGTGGAACGCAATCTCCGGCTCGACCTTCGGGTGGATGCCGCCGGCCACGCGGAAGCTGCCCCCGTCCGGGACGCGCATGCGGTCGGTCAGGACGCCGTAGACGGGAGAGGGGAGGTTCATCTGCTCGCGCTTGGCCTTCGAGGTGAGGCCCATCTTGTAGCCCACGACCGTCTCGCCCGCGGCGGTGCGCAGCGCGATGCCCGCACGCATCACGCGGTAGGCGGCGTCGAGGTCCAGGTCGGGGTGGGCCTCGGTGAGGCGCGTCGTCTCGCGCCGGGCGAGCCGGGAGTCGTGGAGGTGCTGCGCGAGCTGCTGGATGACGGAGTCTGCGAGCATGCCGCCGTGTTTACCGCCCGCTCCTCGGAAGGGAAAGCACGGCCTTTTGCTCTGGGGGATCGAGCAGCGCCGCATGGGCGAGATTCTTCCGCTCTTCAGCAAGGCGCGGCGAAATTCGCGACTTGTGGCGTCCTGCGGGGACGGCCGGGGGCGGAGGCGGAAGGGGCTCGAGGAGCGCTTCGGCCGATGTCGGGATCTCCATCGGGGACCGCTCTTCCTCGAGAATGGGGCCTATCTGGCGCATGACACGATCGCGTCGGGCCATCTCCTCGAGTGCATTCGTCGAGCACAGCCCTCTCGCCAGTGCCACACGCAGGAGGGATGCCCCGGTTCCGGGTGGAAGTCGGTGCCGCAGCACGAAGCAGTCCACGAGAGCCCGGACGAGGCTGTCGACGCGGAGGACGGTGTCCTGGAGGATGCGCTCCTCGACGTCGCGTTCCCACCGTTCGGGCTTGACGCGAACCAGCTCGAGGTCGAGCTCGCGAAGGCGCGGGGCCCATGCCTTCGCCGCGACTGCCAGCCAGACGGCCCTGGGCCGCCGCGGCAGGAGCCCGTGGATGTGCAGTGCAGACAGCATGCAGAGGACCCCGCGTGGCACCCGCAGGGCCGCAACTTGCGCGGGCGTCAGGACGACATCCGGGGCGACGTAGAGGCCGCGCTCGACCCTGACGGCAGTCCCCCAGAATTCACCGAGCCCGAGAACACTTCTGATGAGACCCACACTTGCCACGTCGCGGGCACGGATGACTCGCCGTTGCTGGACGAGCGCGTGCAACTTCTCGAGGTCGCGTGCTTCAGGACTGAAGGTCATGTTCCTGGTGCGCTGCATCCATTGCGCCAGGGGCACGGGGCGCGCACTTGCTACGCGGGAACCCGGAGAACGTCATCGCTCGATTCGCAGGCCTACCGGCGCACCCCAGCTCCTCCGTCT
>JAKEEX010000076.1 GCA_022616315.1 Myxococcaceae bacterium | reverse complement strand
TACGATGGATTCGGCTCGCTGCGCGCGTCATGTCCTGCGTACCGATCCACGTTTCACCATGGGAGCGCACGCACCTCCGCTCTTTACCGAACGCCCAGAGGCTCGCCGTCATGACTACCGACAGATTCGCGCACGATTCGTCCGAGCCGGTTCTCTTCGAGTCGGCTCTGTTCGAGCGCTACCTCGACAGGGCGCACGCCCATGCCTCCGAGTTCCTGCGCCAGTTGCCCGACCGGCACGTCGGCGCACGCGCAAGCCGTGACGAGCTGCTGTCGACGCTCCGCGGACCGCTGATGCAGCAGGGCGAGGACGGCGGCGTTGTGCTCGACCTGCTGGCGGCGCAGGCGGAGCGGGGCGCGTCCGCCTGCGGTTCGCCGCGCTACTTCGGCTTTGTGATCGGTGGCGCCTACCCGGTTGCGCTTGCCGCGGACTGGCTCGTGTCGACCTGGGACCAGAACGCTGGCATCTATGTGATTTCCCCGCTGGCGGCCGTAACAGAGGAAGTGGCCGCCGAGTGGCTTCTCGACCTGTTCGACCTGCCGCGGGAGTCCGGTGTCGGATTCGTCACCGGTTGCCAGATGGCGAACTACACCTGTCTCGCCGCTGCCAGGCACGGCGTGCTGCGTCGCGCGGGCTGGGACGTCGAGGCGGACGGACTCTACGGCGCGCCGCGCGTGAACGTCATCGCTTCCGCCGAATCACACATCACCATCGACGTCGCGATGCGGTACCTCGGCCTCGGCACGCGCGCGATGCATCGCGTGGAAGTGGATGCGCACGGGCGCATGCGTGCCGATCGGTTGCGCGCATTGCTGGATACGCTCGAGGGGCCGACAATCATCTGTGCCCAGGCCGGCAACGTGAATACTGGCGCGTTCGACCCGTTGCGCGAGATTGGCCGCATCGCCAACGAGCGCGGCGCGTGGCTGCATGTCGACGGAGCTTTCGGCCTGTGGGCGCGTGCCAGTCGTGCCCATGAATCGCTGGCCGATGGCATCGAGCTCGCCGATTCATGGTCCACCGATGCGCACAAGTGGTTGAACGTGCCCTACGACAGCGGTGTCGCCATCGTCCGCCATACCGAAGATCATCGCGTGGCGATGACTTCCACCGCCGCCTACCTGATCCAGACCAGGGGCGCCGAACGCGATGCCGTCGACTGGGTGCCGGAGTTCTCACGCCGCGCCCGCGGAATTCCGATCTACGCCACGCTGCGGACGCTGGGTCGCGACGGCGTCGCAGGATTGGTGGACCGCTGCTGTGCCAGGGCACGCCAGATTGCGGACATCCTTGCCAGCGAAGACGGGGTGCGGATCCTCAACGACGTGGTGCTGAATCAGGTGCTCGTCCGATTTGGTGACGGTGACGAGACGACCCGCGCTGTCGTGACCGGGGTACAGCAGGACGGCACCTGCTGGCTGAGCGGCACCACCTGGCAGGGGAAGGCTGCGATGCGCATCTCGGTCTCGAACTGGGCCACGTCCGAGGAAGACGCGGCAAGAAGCGCGGCCGCGATCGTGCGGGTGTTCCGGTCGCTCCGCAAGGGCGAGCCCGCGTAGCAACCGTTCGGCATCCCCACAGCGACCGCGCCCTGGCGCAAGCGCAGCGCCCGGCTCGGGCTGCGTGCACGAACAGGACGCGCAGCCTGGGCACGGGCGCGGCTTTGCGCGCGAGGGGTGCAGACCGTAGAGTCCTCCGCTGCTCCGGTCGGGGAGTACGAGGCCCATGATGCGCACCCCGTTACTCCCATCGCTGCTCCTGCTCCCGCTGCTGCTCGCCGGCTGTGACGGGCTGAAGAAGTTCGATCCGCCAGACCTCCCGAAGGTGGACCTGAAGAACCTTCCCCTGCCGCGCTCGGAGGACGGCCTGCCGCTGCTCTTCGAGGCCGCGGGGGCACGGCTGGTGCTGGACCTCAACTCGAGAGACGCCCTCACGGCGCTGGGCGCCTGCACTGACTGGGTGACGAACTGCTACGCCCCGCCCGAACGCTCGCTCGACGCGTGCGTGGAGGCCGCGCCGGCGTGCGCCACGCAGCGGCCCTGGGAGGAGCAGGCACCGTGCTGCCCGAAGGACTGCACCGCCCGCTACGCGAAAGCGCGCAGCGGCGGAAGGAGCGAGACGGACGCCTTCGAGCAGGTCTTCTTCCTCGAGGGGGACTGCTTTCCCGGCTGAAGACCGCACTGGAGGCCCGATGAGCCGCGCGCGCGTCCTCCTGTCGATGGGTGTGCTTGCCGCGGGAGCCCTCGCACCCGGCGTGTTCGCCGTGCCGACCGCACGCGCCTTCGACTCGGCGTGCGTGCAGTCGGCGGACGCCACGGGCGAGGTGGGGACCTACCCGCGTCCCGGGGCCGGCGCCTGCGCCCCGTCCGCCGGCCCCAACACCGCGCGGCAGCGGTGGATTGGCGGGCTCGACGAGCACCGCCAGGTGTGGGAGGTGACGCGCGCGCAGGCGGGGCTGCCGGAGGCCGTCTCCGCCACGGTGCGCCTCCGCGTCTTCACCGCGGCCACGCCGGTGCAGGTGGGCGGCGCGCAGCTGCCCTCGCTCACCCCCGTGCCCTTCGAGCAGGCCGCGCTCGTGCAGACGCGGGCCTTCTCGGTGGGCGAGCTCGCGCAGCTGCCGGACTTCTCCTACGGGCTGTGGGACTGGGCCACGGGCCACGAGAGCTGTCCGCCGGGCGGCTCCGCGGACCCGGAGCTTTGCCACGACTTCGCCTCGCACATGGGGCCCGTCAACGCCAACCACTTCCCGCCTCAGGCCGCGCACTTCTACTCCCGCTACCACGCGCTGGCGCTCGGGCGGGCGCAGGCGTGCGCTGCGGCGGGGGAGCGGCTCGGGGCGGAGCGCGACCGCTTCGCCTCCTACCTGCGTGCGTGTGAGCTGGAGGCGCTGGCGCTCGAAGCGGTGGGCCAGCACTTTCTACAGGACGCCTGGAGCATGGGCCACATGTGGCAGCGCTGGGGAGGCCCGGACTTCGCCGACTTCCAGGGCACGCCGGAGGTGCAGCGGGCGCGCGCCGTGCTGACGGCACTGGTGGCGGGCCTCATCCACGGTGCGCGTGGCGTGTTGCAGAGGCTTCCCGAGTGGACGTCCTACGACGTCAACGACGCCATGGGAGCGCCGCACCCGGAGGTGCAGTACGTGCTGGGCGGCGGCGGTGCGCCCGTCCCGGGCATCGGGGATGACTATCTGCAACTGCTGCCGCTCGCCACCGCGACCGGCACTCCCTACGCGCCGCAGGCCCACGGCCTCCTCTCGTGCGCTGCCTCGGGCATGCGGGCGGTATACCGCGCCTCGGGCGAGCAGCATGGAGCTCTCGGGGCGCTCGCCACCGGCCTGGTGGAGGTGGACCCAACAGGGGCCGCCTGCTTCGGCCAGCGCGCCACCAACGCCGCCCTGCTGAAGGGCGCAGCCATCCAGTTCCGCGTGCTGGGGGCCCAGGTGGACCTGCCGCTCGACGCGCGACTTGCGGCCCGCCTCATCCCGCAGCTGGGGGAGAGCACCGGGCAGGTGACGCTCGACCCGGCGCTGCGCAACCGCTTCCGCTTCGAGCTGCAGCGCGTGGCGTCCCTGCTGCGGCTGCTCGGCAAGGGGCGTCCCGGGGGCACGGAGGCCGCGGACGGCCGGCTCGGCGCATTCCTCGGGGCGGCGCCCAACGGCGCCTACGCGGGGCGCACCCCGCTCGCCTCGTACGTGGACCCGGACCTGCCCTGGCCGGGCACCGCAGATGCCGCGACCCCGGAGGCCGGAGGGCGCGCGCTCGCGCTGGCCCGCCTCTTCCACCGTGCCCACGCAGAGGACTGGTGCGCGCGCACCTTCCCGGACACGCTGCAGGCGCTGAGGGCCCGGGTGACGGAGGTGCCGTCCGGGCAGCGCGCCGCCGCGTGCGAGGCCTGCACGGAGGTGGTGGTGCGCCACCTGCGCGTGGGCAGCGAGGCGGCCTGGGACACCGCGCGCGAGCCGCTCTGCCAGCGCCTCACCTCCGCGCCCGCGCTCGTCTACCAGCCGGGGGACGCGGCACAGGCCCCCGAGGCCCTCGCCGCGGCGTGGTGTGGCTGCTCCTGGTGAGGCTGCGGAGTCGAATCCGCAGTCTCTGCTGGAGCTCCGCAGCTTCGAGCCGCGGGAGCGGAAGCGGACGGCGAGGCTCGACTGGCCAGCGCTGCTGCGCAGGACGTTCGCCGTTGATGTATTCCTCTGCCCGGGATGCGGTGGCAAGCGCAGGGTATTCGCCTACCTCACCTTGCCGAGCGCGGTGAAGAGCCTCCTGCGGCACCTCGAGTTGTCGGAAGAGGCGGCCTGCGCTGGCCCCGGCGCGCCGCCCGCCACAAGACGCCTTCTGGCAGTGCCTCGCACTGGGCAGTGAAGCCGCTGAAGCCGCTCTTGCACCGGCCGAGCGACACGGGAGGAGTGCGCCAAAGCCCCGGCTGAGCGGCCCCGACACGAGGCGCACCCGCGCGCCATGGGGCACGACGGGCTCATCGGTGCTCAGGGCTTCTCGGCCCCCCTTTCCCCTGGCTCCCATGATGCTGAGCCCCCGGAACCTGGTGGCCGAGCTTCGCGTGGAGTGACACGGAGCGGGTCGAGCGGTGTTCTGACGTGTCAGCGATGCTCGACTTTCTGAAGCTCATTTGGATGCGCGGTTGCACAACCCCCTCACCCTGTCCCTCTCCCAGGGGGAGAGGGGAGATCAAGGCGCTGCTGGCCGGAAGCCTCCTGTTCGCCGCGGGCTGTGGTCGTCCCCACTGTGAGCCTCCTTCCCCGGAGCGGCTCGCGCTGTTGCCCGAGCGCCTCTCCGAGACGGGGCTTTTCCAGGACGTCCAGGCCGAGGTGCTCGCACCCGGGGTCCGCCCCTTCGCGCCGCGCTTCCAGCTGTGGAGCGATGGGGCAAGCAAGCGTCGCTGGGTGTTCCTCCCACCGGGCACCCGCATCGACTCGAGCGACATGGATGCGTGGCAGTTCCCGCAAGGGACGAAGCTGTGGAAGGAGTTCACGCGGGACGGCGTGCGCGTGGAGACACGGCTCCTGCAGAAGGTGGGGCCTGCGGCCGGGGACTGGGTCGCCGTCGCGTACCTGTGGGACGAGGACGGACGCGATGCGCACGCCGTGCCCGAGGGGCAGGAGGATGCCCGCGGTACACCGCACGACGTGCCCTCCGCGGGCGACTGCCGTGCGTGCCATGACGGGCGGCCGGGTCGCGTGCTCGGATTCTCAGCCCTGCAGCTGTCGCACGCTGCGCCTCCGGGTGGCCTCCACCTGCAGGAGCTGACGTCGGAGGGGCTCCTCTCCTCACCGCCCGCGGGGCCGTTCAGCCTCCCGGGCGATGCGACCGAGCAGGCCGCGCTGGGCTACCTCCACGCCAACTGCAGCCACTGCCACAACTCGCAGCGGCCCGCGGACGCACCGGGCTGCTTCGTTCCTCCCGACGGCGAGCAGCTCGACTTCCTGCTCCAGGTGGACCGGCTGGACGACGTCCACCGCACGCGGACCTACCAGACCGCTGTCGGAACGTACGTCCAGGAGGGGACACCGGAGGACAGCTGGCTCTTCCAGCGCGTCTCCTCTCGCGCTTCGTTCCTCGGCTTCCGCCTGCAGATGCCGCCGCTGGGGACGGAGATGGTGGATGGCGAGGGCGTCGCCGGTCTTCGCAGCTGGATCGAAGGGCTCTGAGGAGTGCACGCACGAAGGGAGCGACCCATGGCAGCGACACGGCGAGCAGACGTGGTGTGGGAAGGAAGCCTCGCCCAGGGCAAGGGCAGGGTGAGCGCGAAGACCAGTGGTGCTTTCGGCGAGCTCCCCGTGACGTGGGCCAGCCGCACCGAGAGCGCGGACGGGCGCACCAGCCCCGAGGAGCTGCTCGCTGCCGCGCACGCGAGCTGCTACGCGATGGCGCTCTCGCACATCCTCACCGGGGCGAAGGCCACGGTGCGGCGGCTGGAGGTGGGGGCCACCGTCACCTTCGACAAGGTGGGCGAGGGGTGGAAGGTGACGTCCAGCGTGCTCGAGGTGCGCGGGCAGGTGGACGGCGTGGACGAGGCCGGGTTCCGCAAGGCCACCGACGAGGCGAAGGACGGGTGCCCCATCTCACAGGCACTGAAGGGAAACGTCGCGCTGAGCGTGAAGGCGACGCTCGTCTCGTGACGCAGTCGCCAGGGGCACGGTGAGGGGAAGCGCGCCCCACCGCGCGCCTTGCGCCTCAGTACACGTTGTACTTGCGGCGCAGCGCCTCGTGCTCCGCCGCGTTGCGCGAGGGGTGCAGGCGCTTCTCGGCGTCGTGCAGGTAGTACCAGTACTCGCTGGCCTTGGGCTCGAGCGCCGCGCGCAGGGACGCCACGGTGGGCGCGCCGATGGGGCCTGGCGGCAGCCCCGGACGGTGCCGCGAGTTCCACGGGTCCTTCGCGTCACGCAGGCGCTGGAGGAAGGCCCCGCGGTCGTTCCACTCCACAAGCTCGTAGCGGGACGTGGCGTCCACGCCCAGCGGCACGCCCCTGTCGATGCGCTTCCAGAGGATGCCCGCCACCAGCGGCCGCTGCTCCGGCAGGGGCTCCTCCCGCTCCAGCATGGAGGCCATCACCACCACGTCGTGCAGCGTGCGGCCGCTGCCCGCCAGGGCCTCCTTCTGGAGGGAGTAGAAGCGCTCGGCGAAGGTGTCCAGCTGGCGCTGGACGAGCGCCGCCACGTCGAGCGCGCCGGGCACCACGCGGTACGTCTCCGGGTAGAGGTATCCCTCGAGCGTCCCCGAAGGGAGCGGGAAGGGCGCGGTGAAGCGCTCCGGGTGGCTGGCGGCGGCGACGTAGGCACCGGGGGCGATGAGGCCCGCGGCTGCGAGGGCGGCGTCGGTGTCGCGCAGGCGCCATCCCTCGATGACGACGAACGCGATGTCGTCGGGGAGAGGGCTGGTCTCGAGCGCGGTGGCCACCTCCGCCATCGTCATGGAGGGGCTCACGACATGGCGCCCCGCCTTCGGAGCGAACCCGCCGCGGCGCAGGAGGAGCCAGCGCCAGAGCCGGGCGTCCCGGATGAGCCCCTGCGCCGCGAGCTGCGGCCCCAGTGCGCGGCCCGAAGCCCCCTTCGGCACGGTGAACTCCACGGTGGCGGCGCCCGGCGGAGCCGCGGACCACTGCACCTCCCTCTCAGCCCAGACGAAGGTACCGGCGGCGGCACACGCGGCGAGGACGACGAGCGCGAGGAGACCCTGGAGGATGCGCTTCATGGCGCGCGCAGGGTACCACCCGTGCAGAGGGGACACGGAGTGCTTCCGTCGCCTGGACGGCCGGCGTGCCCATCCGGGGCCTGCTCCCTGTTCGGGCGAGCGCGGTGCCCACCTTGTCCCACGGTCGGCCCCAGCAGGCCAGGACGGTCGGTCGCTTCCCGTCTAGACTGCCTGGACCGTGCTTGCCTTCCTTCCGCTCCTTCTCGTCGTCTCGAGTGCCTCCGTCCCTGCCCAGGACTCCACGGCTCCCCGGCCCCTCGTCGCGGTGCTCAACCTGGAGGCCAACCCGGGTGCCACGGAGCAGGCGCCTGGCATGACGGCGCTCGTGGCCAGCGGCCTCGCGTCGAATGACAAGGTCCGTGTCATCAGCCAGACGGATGTCTCCACCGCGCTGGGTCTGGAGCGCACCAGGCAGCTGCTGAGCGGTGGCTCCTGTTCGAGCAGCGAGTGTCTGGTGGAGCTCTCGGGCGCGGTGGGTGCGCGCTTCATCGTGTTCGGCAGACTGGACCGCTTCGGAGACCGGTACGTCCTCACCGCGACGCTCTTCGACTCGCAGAAGGCCGTGAGCCTCGCGAAGCCACGCGCGGAGGCCGGGAGCGAGACAGAGCTGCCGGGAGCGGCGCGGACGCTGACCTCGGCGCTCCTCGTCGCGCCGGAGCTGGGTGCCGGCGAGGACGTGCTCGAGCAGGTGGGCCGCTTCAGCCTGGGCCTGCGGCTGGGGACCGGGTTCGTGGCCAACCTCGTGGCCCTCACGCCGGGCGGGGACCTGGAGCTGAGCTACCAGCTCACGCGCGCGTGGGCGCCCTTCCTCCAGGTGGGCTTCAGCCTGCTGCGGGGCGTGGAAGGTGGCCAGGAGGCGGGAATCTCGCTCCTGCCCTCCGCGCTGGGCGTGCGTCACTTCTACAGCGTGGAGCACCCCGTCCAGCCCTACTGGGGCCTGGGGCTCGGGCTGCAGCTCTCCTTCGGCACGTACGGTCCCCTGCAACAGACCGGGCCCCTGCCGACGGTGCTCGGCCTCGGCGGCGTGCGCTGGAAGGCGACGCCTGCGCTCAGCCTGCAGCTGGAGGGCGGGACCGACCTCGCGCGGATGATCCTCGGCGTGGCGCAGGGTGGGCTCGGGAACGGGCTGAACCTGGAGCTGAGCGGAGGCGTCGGTTACACGTTCTGACGGCCTGAACGGGGAGGCGCTCCCACGCATGCCGCTGTTCACCCCGGGCCAGGACGTCGCCGTCCACCATGACAAGCCGTGGAAGCACGGGCGTCCCATCCGCCTCCACGGCACGGTGGCCTCCTTCGACGGGGAGACGCTGGTGCTCGCGCGCCGCTTCCGGGGCGTGGGCTTCCCCTATGACGGGCTGTATGCACGCAAGCACGCGGGGGACAGCGGCACGCTCGAGGTCACTCGTGGAGGCTGGGTGTCACGCAGGCGCTACGTCCGGCGCACGGGCGCGCTGATCGGCGAGTCCTTCAACATCCAGACACCCGCGCGGTTCCTCCCGGGCCAGGTGCTCTATGTGGACCTGGAGGTGGACGTCGTCTACGTGCCCCACCGCCCCGAGCCGGTGGAGGTGCAGGACGTGGACGACCTCGAGGCCGCGGTCGCCAGCGGGCTGCTTCCCCCGGAGGTGGCCGCCGCGGCCCTGGAGGTGTCCGAGACGCTCGCCGCGCGCCTGCGCCTGTGGGATGGACAGGGTCCGCTCGACTGGGACGTCCGGCCCGCGCCCGAGGCGCTCACCCCCGCGGTGCAGCGCTTCCTGGCGCACGTGGTGTCCCCTGATCAGGGGAGCGTCACGTGAAGATTCCGCCACGACCGCAGAGCACCTTCCCTCCGTCCCAGGAGGTGCGCTAAGGAACGACATGTTTCGCACCGGCTCCGGTGCGAGGGGGGGGAAGCATCATGCACTCGTTTCTGGGGCGTGTTGCGCCAGGAGTGACGGCCAAGGTCAACCTGCTCTTGGACCTGCTCACCCTGCTGCTCGCGCTGCCCGTCGCGTCGTTGCTGTCACACGACGTGAGCGGGGACGGACTGCCGTCACTGGTGGCCGTCAGCGCGGCGGCCATGACGGCGTGGCTGGTGACGGCGACCGCGCTGCGGCACTACGACCCGTGGGCCAACCGCGCGCCAATGGACGACGCGGTCATGGTGACGGTGCTCGTGCTCGCGGTGGTGACGGTGGTGGCCGTGGCGCGCGTGCTTCCCGGCTCCGACGATGCGCTGCCCTTCGCGGGCAACCTGATGGTGGCGCTCTGGCCGCCGGTGATGCTCCTGCGGCTGGTGGCCGTCCGCCCTCTGTGGGTGCACGAGAAGCCCCTCGACGAGGTGCTCGTCATCGGGACCGGCTCCCTGGGGCGCGCCACCGCGGCGGACCTCGAGGGCACGCGGATGCCGCGCGACGTGGCGGGCTTCCTCAGCCTCCCGGACGACAAGGTGCCGCCCAAGCTGAGCCACCCACTCCTGGGCGCCAGCGCGGACCTGGCGCGGTGCCTCGCCACCCTGCCCATCAGCGAGGTCTACATCGCGGGGCACCACACGCGGGACGCGGAGGCCATGCAGTCCGCCATCCGCACCTGCGAGACGTTCGGCGTGCCGTTCGCGCTGCCTGCCTCGGGCTTCCGCTTCGAGCGGGCGCGCCCCGCCGACGAGCGCTCCATCCTCGACGGCTACCTGCACTACCTGCAGGTGGACGCGAAGCCGGCGCAGATGGCCTTCAAGCGGCTCTTCGACATGGTCGTCTCGGCGGTGGCGCTCTGGCTGCTCCTGCCCGTGCTCGCGGCCGTGGCGCTGGCCATCAAGCTCACCTCCAGGGGGCCCATCCTCTTCCGGCAGGTGCGCGTGGGGCTGCACGGGCGCCAGTTCCACATGCTCAAGTTCCGCTCCATGGTGGTGGACGCCGAGGCGCAGAAGGCCCGGCTCGCCGCGCTCAACGAGCAGACCGGCCCTGTCTTCAAGATGAGGAACGACCCGCGCATCACGGCGGTGGGGCGCTTCATCCGGAAGTACTCCATCGACGAGCTGCCGCAGCTCGTCAACGTGCTGCGCGGCGACATGAGCGTCGTGGGCCCGCGCCCGCCGGTTCCGAGCGAGGTGGCCAAGTACGAGGCGTGGCAGCGCCGCCGCCTCTCGGTGCGCCCCGGGCTCACGTGCATCTGGCAGGTGAGCGGACGCAACCAGATTTCGTTCGAGGACTGGATGTACCTGGACATGCAGTACATCGACCACTGGAGCCTCAAGGGGGACCTGGACCTCATTCTCAAGACGGTGCCGGTGGTGCTCTCGGGCAGGGGCGCGAGCTAGTCGCCCGGCTGCCGGCGCAAGTCCTTCTCCACTCCGGGCCGCTGCCCTCTTGAAGGAGGGGGCGCCCTTCGCTCCTCCGGCTCCCGTGACTCCACTTCCACGCAGTGTCCTCTCCCTCCCGCTGGCCGCGCTGCTCGCGCTGGCCTCAGGCTGCGCCCACCTCCAGGGCGCCTTCACCTGGGTGGACGAGCTTCCATCCGAAGCCGCCCCCGAGGAGGTCGGCGGCTACGTCATCGCGCACGGGGACGTGCTGAGCGTGCGCGTGTGGAACGAGGAGGGCATGTCCGCCCGCCCGCGCGTGCGGGAGGACGGACAGATCTCGCTCCCGTTCCTCAACGACGTGAAGGCCGTCGGGCTCACCCCCGCGGTGCTCGCGCAGCAGCTCCAGGCGCGCCTCAAGCAGTTCATCTCCAACCCGGTGGTGGCGGTGGCGCTGGAGGAGCGGCAGCCGGTGAGCGTCTCCGTCCTCGGCCAGGTGACCGAGCCCGGGGCCTACACGCTCGAGCCGGGGAGGGGCGTGCTGCACGCGCTGGCCCAGGCGAAGGGCCTCACGCAGTTCGCATCGGAGGACCGCATCTTCGTCCTGCGCAAGGGTTTCCAGGGCGGTCGCATCCGCTTCCGCTACGACAAGCTCACCCGGGCCGAGGGCCGAAGCGCGACCTTCCGGCTGCAGAGCGGCGACGTGGTCGTCGTGGAGTGACGCATGCTCGCCGCCGCGGCCATGCTGGTGCTGGGAGCGGCCCCCCTCACCTGGGAGGCGGGGCTGTACACGGAGGCGCGCGCGCGCTCGTTTCCGGACGCGCCGCTGCAGGTGTGGGCTGGGGACGTGGAGCTGGATCCGCGGGTGGCGCTGGAGGTGCGCCCGGGGGTCTGGCAGCTGTCGGGCCGCTACATGCCGCGGCTGAGCATGATGACCGCGTCCGGGGAGGCGTTTCCGCTCGAGGTGCTCCACCGCGCGCAGCTCGAGGCCCTCTGGAGGCCACATCCGTCCTGGACGGTGCGGCTGGAGCAGGGCGGAGCGGTGGGCCGGAACGACCTCTCGCGCCTCGTTGCGCCCGAGGTGGGCGGAGGGGACGGCGCGCCCGGGCCCGTGGAGCGGCTTCCGGCTGTGGTGCTGCCCTACAAGGAGCTGGAGTCCCGCCTGAGCGTGTCGGTGGCGACGAGCGCGCGGCTGCGGCTGATGGCGTCCGTCGGTTTCGGGCTGGACGGCGGGGTGGGGGCCGCAGGGCGCAGCGTCCTTCCGGAGCGGCGGCAGGTCGAGGTGCGTGGGGTGGCGGAGGCCAGCTTGAGCGCGCAGGACGCGCTCGAGGTGTCCGTCGAGGCCTCGCGGGTCCAGCTCATTCCCGGTCCCGAGGGACCGCAGGTCGCGCCCCCCAGCACCGGCGTGTCCGCCCTGGGCGTCTGGGAGCGTCGGCTCGGGTCCTCCACGCAGCTGCGCCTCGGTGCGGGTGGCGGCGCGGTGCGCACGGTGGGAGTGGAGGTGCTGGCGGAGGGGCTCGCCGAGCTGGCGCACACGGTGCCGCTGCCGACGGCGAGCCTCTCGGGCACGGTGGGCGTGCGCTACGCCCCATACGTGGACCGGTTGCTCGGCGCCGTGTACGGACGTGTGGAAGGAAGCGCGGAGCTCGCATGGCAGGGGCCGCGCGTGGGCGTGGCCTTGAGGGCGGAGGTCGCGCGGGGGATGGGGGACGGTGTGGCTGCGTCCACCTACGGAGGCCTCGTGGTGTCCGCCAGCTGGGCGCTCTCTGCGAGCCTGGGCCTGTCGGGCGGGGTCCGCAGCGCCCTGCAGCCGGTCCCGGCCGCAGGGGGGCAGGCGCCGACATCGAGAATGGAGAACGTGGCCTTCCTCGCGTTCTCCTCCACCTGGAGCGGAGGCGCTGACCGATGAGGCCCTCTCGCCCCACGCCTCGCGTCCGGCGCATCCTCGTGGTGGAGGATGCCCCGCAGATTCGGCAGCTGATGCGCCTGCACCTGGAGCGCGAAGGCCACCAGGTCCTGGAGGCCTCGGATGGCCGTGAGGCCATTGCCTGGCTCGAGCGCGAGCGGCCGGACCTCGTGTGCCTGGACCTGATGCTGCCCACCGTCTCGGGCTACCAGGTGTGCGAGTTCATCCAGCGCTCCACCGCGCTCCGGGGGGTGCCGGTGCTGGTGGTGAGCGCGCGTACCCAGCCCGTGGACCGCGCACACGCCGAGGACGTGGGGGCCTCCGCGTACCTCATCAAGCCCTTCACGCGTGCGGCGTTCCTCGAGCACGTGCGCGCATTGCTGCCCGACACCCCGGCGGTAGAGAGCGCCTGATTCGACGGAGGGTGCAGCCCATGTCGTTCTTTCCCCAGGTGACCGAGGCGGCCGAGGCCGCGGCCGCGCCGATGCTCCGGGAGCGCGAGCTGCAGCAGCTGTGGTTCGCCACCCTCCGCACCAGCTGGTCCTCGCTGGTGGTGATGGACACCCATCCCGGAGGCGGAGCCCTGGAGGTGGCGAAGGCGCTGGCCGACGTGGGTGGGGTCCAGCGCGGCAGCGACGTGCGCCTCATCGAGGCGACCGGAGCGGAGCTCGGGCGCGCCGCCTCCATCATCTCGGAGATGACGACGCACGTGCTCAACGGGGGCCTGGCCGTGGCGGCGGTGGACCCGGTGGTGCAGAGCCAGACGGGCGTGCCCATCGCCATGGCGGCGGATGCCGTCCTGCTCGTGGTGACGCTGGGTCGGACCGGGCTCGACGCCGTGGAGCGCACCGTGGAGCTGGTGGGGCGCGAGCGCATCCTCGGGTGCGTGGCCCTTCACCCCGCGGCGTGATGGTGGGGCCTCGAGGCCCCTCTCTTCTTCAGGTGCCCCATGACTGCGCTCCCTTCTGCCCCCGCACTCCCGTCTGGAACCCCGCGCCGCAGGGTGCGCGTGGGGAGTGTGGACATCGACGTGCTCACCTTCGACGAGGCGGTGGACGCCATCGAAGCGCTGGTGGAGCGCGGGGCGGGGGGCTCGGTGTTCACGCCCAACGTGGACCACATCGTCACCGCCGAGGAGCATGCGGAGTTCCGGGCCTCCTATGCGGCCGTGAGCTTGAGCCTCGTGGATGGCACGCCGGTGCTGTGGGCCTCCCGTCTCCTGGGCGTGCCTCTTCCCGAGAAGGTGTCCGGCTCGGACCTCGTGTTGCCCCTGATGGAGCGGGCGGCGGCGCGGCGCTGGCGCGTCTTCCTCACCGGCGCGGGGCCGGGAGTGGCGGAGCGTGCGGCCAGCGTGATGCGGAGCCTGGGCGTGGACGTGGTGGGAGTGGACGCGCCGCGCATCTCCGCGTCCCCGGGCGAAGGAGACGAGGCCTCCGTGGCGGCGGAGCGGGTGGCGCAGGCCCGGCCGGACCTGGTGCTCGTGGCCTTCGGCGCACCCAAGCAGGAGCTGTGGATTCACCGCTATGGCACCCTTGTGGGTCCCGCGGTGTTCGTGGCGGTGGGGGCGAGCCTGGACTTCATCGCCGGAACGGTGCGGCGGGCGCCCGCGTGGATGTCGCGGATGGGGCTGGAGTGGCTCTACCGGCTGTCCCGGGAGCCGCGCCGGCTGTGGCGCCGCTACCTGGTGAATGACCCGAAGTTCCTCCTCATCCTCGCGCGGGCGCTGGCCACCCCGCGCGCCTCGCGCGTCGTCCTCCGGGGCTGAGGCTTGGGGGAGTCGAAGTCCCGCTCGCGACACAGCCCCTCGCCTCCCGTCGAGGTTGGCGGCCGTCTGCCGCGCGGCCACCATGGCCCACCAACCACGTATGCGCGGTCGAGGTGAGGCGGGCCCCCGGGCCGCCGAGGAGGTGGTGCACCGTGCGCACCCGAAGACTCTCGCGGCGGACCTTCCTGCGTGGCGCGGGCACCCTCCTGGCCCTGCCGCTGCTGGAGCAGATGCTTCCGTCCTTCGCAAGCGCGCAAGGAGCGGCGAGCCCGCGCCGCCTCGCCGTCTTCTACGCCCCCTGCGGCGTCAACTACAGCCGCTGGGCACCCACGGGGCAGGGGACGGGGTACGTGCTGTCCCCCACGCTCGCACCGCTCGCGCCCGTGAAGGAGGACGTGCTGGTGCTCACGGGCCTGTCCCACGAGCCCGGACGCCCGGACGGCCCCGGCCACCACGCCGCCGCCACCGGCGCCTTCCTCACGTGCACGAAGGTGCTCAAGACGGCCGGCGCGGACATCCACAACGGCATCTCCATGGACCAGGTGGCCGCAAACCACCTGAGGGGGGCCACGCGCTTCGCCTCGCTCGAGCTCGGCTGCGAGGGCGGCTCCGGGGTGGGGGACTGCGACGTCGGCTACTCCTGCAGCTACACCACGAACATCTCCTGGTCCGGGCCCACCACACCGGTGCCGAAGGAGACGAACCCCCGCGCCGTCTTCGACCGGCTCTTCGCGGGACTGGACCCGGGCCAGAGCGAGCTCGAGCGCGCGAAGCAGCGCGCCTACCAGAAGAGCATCCTCGACGTGGTGCTGGAGGACGCGAGCACGCTGCGCTCACAGCTCGGGACGTACGACCAGCGCAAGCTGGACGACTACCTCGCCAGCGTGCGCGAGCTGGAGCGGCAGGTGGAGCAGGCGGAGGCCTCCGGTGCCTGCGCGCCGGGAGCGCCCCCCGCGGAGGACGCGACGGACGTGCGCGTGAAGACGAAGGCGATGCTGGACCTCATGGTCCTCGCCTTCCGGTGCGACCTCACCCGCGTCATCACCTTCATGCTCGCGAACGCGCGGACCAACCGCGTGTACTCCTTCCTCGGCCTGACCGGCGCGCACCACGCCTACTCCCACCACGACGACATCCCGGCCAACCTCGAGGCGCTCGCGACCATCGACGTGTGGGTGATGGAGCAGTTCAGCTATCTCGTGCAGCAGCTCAAGGCCGTGCAGGAGCCGGACGGCACGCTGCTGGACAGCGCGCTCGTCTATTCCGGAAACGAGGTCCAGGACCCGGACCACCACGGGCACCGCGACCTGCCCGTGGTGCTCGCGGGACGCGGCGGCGGTGCCGTCAGCCCCGGCCGGCATGTGCTCTACACGCAGGACGAGCCGGTGGCCAATCTGTACATCTCGATGCTGCAGACGGTCGGCGTCAGCCTCACGGGCTTCGGCGACGATGGCACCGGGCCGCTGCACTCGCTCACCGTGTGAGGTGAAGGCAGGGCGGGGCGCCCGTCCGCCCGTCCGCCGCCCTCCCGAGCCGGCCAGCGGTGTTCGCACCGTTCCTATCCTTCGGGGGGAACGTGCATGGACCTCTACAGCGCCTCCAGGAGGATGGCCCGGCCATTCCGGTTCACCAACCCCGGCTCGTACCGGGAGGTGCCACTCGCGGCGCGCGGCCTCATCGGGGACGGCTTCACGTGCGCGCTCGTCCGCCCGGACGGCTTCATCGACTGGCTCTGCTTCCCCCGCTTCGACAGCCCGAGCGTCTTCGCGGGCCTGCTCGACGGCGAGCGGGGAGGCAGCACCGGCATCACCCCGGCCAACTTCCCGTTCGAGAGCCTGCAGCAGTACGACACGGACACGAACGTCCTGGAGACGCTCTTCCGCTTCGAGCGCAAGGGCGCACTGCGGCTCATCGACTACATGCCGTGGACGAACGACCCGCGCGCCACCATCCACGAGGTGCACCGGAGAATCGAGTGCGTGTCGGGCGTGGTGGAGCTGGACGTCATCTTCGACCCACGCTTCGGCTTCGGAGAGTCCGACACGCGGGTGCACCGCGAGTCGCACGGGCTGGTGGCGCGCGCGCCCACGGGCGAGCGGCTGGTCGCGGTCCTCAGCGGGGAGGTGACCTGGGAGCCGCATGGCCCCACCGGCGTCCGCGCGCGCATCCGGATGAGCGCGGGCGAGCGGAGGTGGATGGTGCTCTCCTGGGGCACGGACCGCCCCGAGCCCCTCAGCGCGTACCGCCCCTTCGACCACCTCCGCGCCACGCGCCAGGCCTGGCGGGACTGGTCCGCGAAGCTGCACTACGAGGGGCCCTGGCGCCACCACGTCCTCAGGAGCGCGCTCGCGCTCAAGCTCCTGATGTACGCGCCCACCGGCGCCATGGTGGCCGCACCCACCACCTCCCTGCCGGAGTGGATTGGCGGCCCCCGCAACTGGGACTACCGCTACAGCTGGGTGCGCGACTCGGCCATGGCCGTGCGCGCCACCAACCTCATCGGCTACGCCGCGGAGTCGCGCGAGTTCTTCTACTTCGTCCGGGACACGCTCAGCCGCGGCGATCCGCTCCAGGTGATGTACACGCTGGACGGAGGGAAGGTGCCGCCCGAGCGCATCCTCACGTACCTCGAGGGCTTCCAGGGCTCCTCCCCCGTGCGCGTGGGCAACGATGCCAGGGATCAGCTCCAGTTCGACACCGCCGGCGCGCTCCTCGACGCCGCCTACCTCTACGAGAAGTACGGCGGCAAGCTGCAGCTGCAGACGTGGCGGCTGCTCAAGTCCGTCATCCACACCACGGCGCGACGCTGGTGCGAGCCGGACCATGGCATCTGGGAGCCGCGCATCCAGATGCGCCACAACGTGCACTCCAAGCTGATGTGCTGGCTCGCGCTCCACCGCGGCCAGCACCTGGCGCGCCTCTTCGCCGAGCCCGCCTTCGAGCGCACCTGCACGCGGCACGCGCAGGCCATCCGCGAGGACATGCTCCGCCACGGGGTGGACCCCTCGGGCCGCCACTTCGTGGGGGCGTACGGGGAGAAGTGGGCGGACGCCTCGCTCCTGATGCTTCCCATCGTGGGCTGCTTCCGCGCCAGCGAGCCCCTCGTGGTGCGCACCATCGACTGGCTGAGGAGTGAGCTGGGCGCCGGGCCGTTCCTCTACCGCTACCACGTGGACGACGGCGTGGGCGGGCCCGAGGGTGGCTTCCTGCTGTGCGGCTTCTGGCTGGCGGAGGTGCTCGCCATGGCCGGCCGCCTGGAGGAGGCCGAGGAGGTGTTCGTCGCGCACGCCGAGGCGAGCAACCACCTGGGCCTGCTCGCCGAGGAGGTGCACCCCCTCACGCGGGACCAGCTGGGCAACTTCCCTCAGGCCTTCAGCCACCTGGGGCTCATCGCCGCCGCGGCCCGCATCGACCTGACCCTGCGGCTGCGGGACGAGGGGGAGACGGCCCTCCCCTACCCGCTCGAGCCCGAGCCGCCCACGGTGGAGGAGCCCGAGGCACCCGCCGTGGAGCTGCCCGGGCGGCCCCCCGCCGAGCACGTTGTCTAGACAAGCTCCGTGTCTGCGGGTTAAGGGGCTGCAGTTGTCTAGACATCTCATCGACTCCCCGGAGCGCCCCTTGACGAAGAGCGTCCTCACCCTGACCCCTGGCCGGCTGACCCTCGCTGCCCTGCGGCGTGTGGCGCGCGAGCGCGTGACGCTGAAGCTGGACGAGGCGGCCATCCCCGCCATCGCGCGCGGCGCGGAGGCCGTGAAGGCCATCGTGGCGAAGGGGGACGCGGCCTACGGCATCAACACCGGCTTCGGGCGCCTGGCGCAGACGCGCATCTCGGACGACAAGCTGGACGTGCTGCAGAGGAACCTGGTGCTGTCCCACTCGGTGGGCACGGGCGAGCCCATGTCCGCGCCGGTGGTGCGGCTGTTGATGGTGCTGAAGCTCGCCAGCATGGGGCGCGGCTTCTCCGGCGTGCGGCTGGACGTCATCGACGCCCTGGTGCGGATGTTCAACGCGGACGTGCTGCCGCGCATCCCGGTGAAGGGCTCGGTGGGGGCCTCGGGGGACCTGGCGCCGCTGGCGCACCTGTCCGCGGTGCTGCTCGGTGAGGGCGAGGTGGAGGTGGACGGACAGGTCCTGCCCGCCGTCGAGGGCCTGCGCCGCGCGGGCCTCACGCCCCTGACGCTCGCGCCCAAGGAGGGGCTGGCGCTGCTCAACGGCACCCAGGCCTCCGCGGCGCTCGCGCTCGACGCCCTCTTCGCACTCGAGGATCTGTTCGGCACGGCGCTGGTGAGCGGTGCGCTCTCCGTGGACGCGGCCGAGGGCAGCGTGAAGCCCTTCGACGCGCGCATCCACGAGCTGCGCGGCCACCGCGGCCAGGTGGAGACGGCGGCGGCCTACCGGACGCTGCTCGAGGGGAGCGCCATCAACGCGAGCCACGCGGCGTGCTCGAAGGTGCAGGACCCCTACAGCTTGCGCTGCCAGCCGCAGGTGATGGGGGCGTGCCTGGACCAGCTGCGCTTCGCGGCACAGACGCTGGAGCAGGAGGCCAACGCCGTCTCCGACAACCCGCTGGTGTTCCCCGACACCAACGAGGTGCTCTCCGGCGGCAACTTCCACGCGGAGCCGGTGGCCTTCGCGGCGGACAACCTGGCGCTGGTGGCGGCGGAGGTGGGGGCCCTGGCCGAGCGCCGCATCGCCCTGCTCATCGACGCGAGCATGTCCGGCCTGCCGGCCTTCCTGGTGAACGAGGGGGGCCTCAACTCCGGCTTCATGATTGCGCACGTCACTGCCGCGGCGCTCGCCTCGGAGAACAAGACGTACGCGCACCCGGCCAGCGTGGACTCCCTGCCCACCTCCGCCAACCAGGAGGACCACGTCTCCATGGCCACATTCGCGGCGCGCAAGCTTCACGACATGGTGGACAACACCGCGGGCATCCTCGCCGTCGAGCTCCTCGCCGCAGCGCAAGGCGTGGACTTCCGCGCCCCGAACGAGACGTCCCCCGCGCTGCGGCGCGCGATGCAGGCCATCCGCGCCGAGGTGTCCTTCTACGCGCAGGACCGCTACTTCGCTCCGGACATCGCCGCCATCAAGGCGCTGGTGAAGGAGGGCGTCTTCGCGCAGATGAGCCCGCTGCGCCTGCCGTCCCAGGGGTGAGGATGTCCCAGCCGGCGTACCAGCAGGTGAAGGACTTCATCCTGCGGCAGGTTCACGACGGGGTGTGGCGCGAGGGGGACGTCATCCCCTCGGAGAACGAGCTCGCGCGGCGCTTCCGCGTGGCGCGGATGACGGCCAACCGTGCCGTGCGCGAGCTGACCGCCGAGCAGGTGCTGACGCGGGTGCAGGGCACCGGCACCTTCGTGGCACCGCCCAAGTACGAGGCGACGCTCGTGGAGATCCGGAGCATCGCGGACGAGGTCCGCGCGCGTGGCCACGTGTATGCGTGCGACGTGCTGCAGCTCGCCGAGCTGAAGGCGGAGGCGGCGCAGGCGAAGGCCTTCGAGGTGCGCGCGGGCACGGTGCTCTTCCACTCGCGCCTCCTGCACCGGGAGAATGGCGCGCCCGTCCAGCTGGAGGAGCGCTGGGTGAGCCCGGCCCTCGCGCCGGACTACCTGGCGCAGGACTTCCGCCACACCACGCCCAGCGAGTACCTGGTGCGGGCCGCGCCCCTGCAGCGGGTGGAGTACCGCATCGAGGCGTGTGCCCCGGCAGCGGGCACGCGCAAGCGCCTGGCCATGGCGGCCGGCGAGCCGTGCCTGGTGTTGCACCGGCGCACCTGGTCCAGGGGGACGGTGGCCTCCACCGCGACGCTGTGGCACCCCGGCGGGCGCTACCAGTTCACAGGGAACTTCTGAGGGAGTGACGACGATGAGCAGCGACCCACGAATCGACGAGAGCCGGGTGGTGCGGGCCCCCCGCGGCAGCGAGCGCGCCTGCAAGAGCTGGCTGACCGAGGCGGCCTACCGGATGCTCCAGAACAACCTGGACCCGGAGGTGGCCGAGCACCCGCAGGCCCTGGTGGTGTACGGCGGCATCGGCCGTGCGGCGCGCAACTGGGAGTGCTTCGACGCGCTCCTCGAGTCCCTGCGCGAGCTGAACGACGACGAGACGCTGCTCGTGCAGTCCGGCAAGCCCGTGGGCGTGTTCCGCACGCACCCGGACGCGCCACGCGTGCTCATCGCCAACTCCAACCTGGTGCCCCGGTGGGCCACGTGGGAGCACTTCCACGAGCTCGACCGCAAGGGCCTGATGATGTACGGCCAGATGACCGCGGGGAGCTGGATCTACATCGGCACCCAGGGAATCGTTCAGGGGACCTACGAGACGTTCTTCGCGGTGGCCAACCAGCACTTCGGCGGCAGGCCGCAGGGGCGCTGGATTCTCACCGGGGGCCTCGGCGGGATGGGTGGGGCGCAGCCGCTGGCGGGCACCATGGCCGGCTTCTCCATGCTGGCGGTGGAGTGCGACGAGACGCGCATCGACTTCCGGCTGCGCACGCGCTACCTGGACAGGAAGGCGGCCACGCTGGACGAGGCGCTGAAGCTGCTCGAGGAGGCGAAGCGCGAGGGCCGGCCGGTGTCGGTGGGCCTCCTGGGCAACGCCGCGGACGTCTTCACGGAGCTCGTCCGACGCGGCGTCACCCCGGACGTGTGCACGGACCAGACGAGCGCGCACGACCCGGTGCACGGCTACCTGCCCCAGGGGTGGACGCTCGCGCAGTGGCGCGAGACGCAGAAGACGGACCCGCAGAGCATCGTGATGCCGGCCAAGCAGTCCATGGCCAACCAGGTGCGCGCCATGCTGACGCTCCAGCAGCGCGGGGCGGCCACGCTCGACTACGGGAACAACATCCGCCAGATGGCGAAGGACGTGGGCGTGGAGAACGCCTTCGACTTCCCGGGCTTCGTCCCCGCGTACATCCGGCCGCTGTTCTGCAAGGGCTACGGCCCGTTCCGCTGGGTGGCCCTGTCCGGAGACAAGGAGGACATCTACCGGACGGACGCGAAGGTGAAGGAGCTCATCCCGGACGACCCGCACCTGCACCACTGGCTGGACATGGCACGCGAGCGGATTGCGTTCCAGGGGCTGCCGGCGCGCATCTGCTGGGTGGGGGTGAAGGACCGCTACCGCCTGGGCCTGGCGTTCAACGAGATGGTGCGGCGAGGGGAGCTCAAGGCGCCCGTCGTCATCGGGCGGGACCACCTGGACACCGGCTCGGTGGCGAGCCCCAACCGCGAGACGGAGGCCATGAAGGACGGCTCGGACGCCGTCTCCGACTGGCCGCTGCTCAACGCGCTCCTGAACACCGCGGGGGGCGCCACCTGGGTGTCCCTGCACCACGGCGGCGGCGTGGGGATGGGGTACTCCCAGCACGCGGGTGTGGTCATCGTCTGTGACGGCACGGAGGCGGCGGACCGACGGTTGCAGCGCGTGCTCTTCAACGATCCGGCCACCGGCGTCATGCGCCACGCGGACGCGGGCTACGAGCTCGCGAAGGAGACCGCCCGGGACGTCGGCCTGAACCTCCCGATGCTGAAGTAGTCCCGATTGACGGCCCTTCACCCCAGCCCTCTCCCCGAGGAGAGGGAGTCTCTTTTCCCTCTCCCTCCACTTTCCCCTCTCCCGCTGGGAGAGGGACAGGGTGAGGGGGCTGTGTCCCCCCACGGAGCAACACCGTGAATCACCCCCCCGACATGTCCCTCTGGAAGGGCCGCATCGACGCCGAGGAGGGAGTGCTGGGCCAGCGCTGGCACCAGGCCATCCAGCCCGTGGCGCCGCAGACCCCCCGGGGCCTGGCGCTGGCCGGCTTCCGCTGCGATGCGGGGGTGGCGCGCAACCAGGGGCGTGTCGGCT
>JAKEEX010000075.1 GCA_022616315.1 Myxococcaceae bacterium | reverse complement strand
GAGCGAGCTGCGCTCGCGGCTCCACGCGGCCATGCAGCGCTGGAGCCACCGCGTGGTGCGTGCGAGCGACGCCTCCAGGTACGGGCGCTCGCTCGCGGACGGCGGGCACTCGTCAAAGGCCATGATGACGTCCGCGCCGAGCGTCTCCTGGATGGCGATGGAGCGCTCGGGCGTGAGCAGGTGGCGCGCTCCGTCGAGGTGGCTCTGGAACTCGGCTCCCTGCTCGGTGATGCGCCGCTTGCCGGAGAGGCTGAAGACCTGGAAGCCGCCGCTGTCGGTGAGCATGGGGCGGTCCCAGGAGATGAAGCGGTGCAGACCTCCCAGCTCTCCCACGAGCGCCTCGCCCGGGCGGAGCATCAGGTGGTACGTGTTGCCGAGGATGATCTGCGCGTCGAGCGTGACGAGGTCATCCGGGCCCACCGCCTTGACGCTGCCCACCGTGCCCACCGGCATGAAGACGGGCGTCTCCACCACACCGTGCGGCGTGGACAGGCGCCCGCGCCGCGCGTGGGAGCCGGGGTCCTGCGCGAGCAGCTCGTAGCGGACCAGGGAGGGCGCGACGCGTGCGTCTCCCTTCTCACCGAATCGTGTCATCGGGAGACCTCCGGGATGAACATCGCGTCTCCGTAGCTGAAGAAGCGGTAGCCGCGCGCCACCGCCTCGGCGTACGCGGCGAGCGTGCGCTCCCGGCCGAGCAGCGCGCTCACGAGGATGACGAGCGTGGACTTCGGCAGGTGGAAGTTCGTGAGGACTGCATCCACCTGCCGGAACGTGTGGCCGGGCCGGATGAAGAGCGACGTCTCGCCCCTCCCCGCGCGCAAGAGGCCCGTGTCCGCGTCCGTCGCGCTCTCCAGCGTGCGGACCACGGTCGTGCCCACGGCCACGACGCGCCGGCCTTCGGCACGGGCGCGGTTCACCGCTGCGGCGGTCTCATCGGGGACGACGAAGCGCTCCGAGTGCATCCGGTGGTGCTCGAGGGACTCCTCGCGCACGGGCATGAAGGTGCCCGGCCCCACCTCGAGCGTGACCGCCACGCGCTCGATTCCGCGCTGTGCGATGGCCGCGAGCAACTCCTCGGTGAAGTGGAGGCCGGCGGTGGGTGCTGCCACGGCGCCAGCGGCGCGGGCGTAGACCGTCTGGTAGCGGTGGGCATCCTCGGGTCCCGGCTCTCGTGCGATGTACGGCGGCAGTGGCAGCCGTCCCGCGGTCTCCAGGAGCTCTGCCAGAGGGGCCTGCCGGTCGGACGCGAAGCGCACGCGCACCTCCCCGCCGCCGTGGGCCTCGAGGACCTCGGCCATGAGCCCGGCCTCGAAGCGGAGCCGTGCGCCGGGCTTCAGTCCCTTGCTCGCCTGGCCGAGACACATCCACTCGAGCGTCTCCGGTGCGGAGGCGAGCGCCATCGAGGTGTCCCGTGGGGCCACGGGACGCACCACCAGCAGCTCCACCCTTCCCCCCGTGCCCTCCTTGTGACCGAGCAGCCGCGCGGGGATGACCTTCGCATCGTTCACCACGAGGAGGTCCCCCGGGCGCAGCAGCGAGGGAAGGTCGCTGAACAGGCGGTGCTGCAGCGGTGCGCCATCGCGAGGGACGACGAGCAGGCGCGAGCCGTCCCGTCGGTCGGCCGGGGCCTGGGCGATGAGCGCCTCGGGCAATGGGAAGTCGTAGTCGCTGAGCTTCATGACGAGGGCGCGTGCTTGTAACACCCCGCGGGCCCGTCGCCGCCGAGATTGGCGGCACGGGTGGCGGGGGGACGACCTGCGGCACCGTCCCTCAGTAAAGGTGCTGCAGCTCCGCGCCCGGGTAGTAGTGCGCGAGGATGCGACGGTAGTCCCACCCCTCCCCCGCTGCCGCGCGGGCGCCCCACTGGCACAGCCCGGCACCATGGCCGAAGCCACGTCCGGCGATGCGCACGGCCTCGCTTCCGTGGGTGGGCTCGAGCTCGAAGTCCAGGCTGCGCACGCGTGCGTAGCCGAGCCGCTGGCGGAACGTCACCGCGCCCATCGTGCGCTCCGCGGAGAGAGCGAGCACGCGCGCACGTCCGGTGTCCGACCGTGAGAGCACCCGGAGGCTCGTGGGATCCCCACCCACGGCGCGCTGGAGCTCTTCCGCGGACAAGCTCAATGACCAGCGGCTCCCCTGGCGCCTGCCGCAGCGGCACTCCACGGACGCGAGGTACGGCAGGTCCCTGCCGAGGGCCTCACGCCCACTCTCGGTCCTGCCGCCGCAGGAGGCGTGGAAGTACGCCTCGATGGGGGCGAGCTCCCACGTGAGCACCTCGCCGCGCGTGGCCCCGACCGCCTCCCGCGTGCGTGGATCCTCGCGGTTCGCACCGCGGTACACCTGGTGGAGCACGCTGCTGCCCAGGTGGAAGGGCTCCCCGTAGGCCGCGAGCTTCTTGTGCAGGGCGTAGGTGCGCGCGGCCACCGCCTGGGCCTTGAGGGCCTCCCGTGGGAAGGAGACCGGCATCTCGCTCCCCAACATCGCGGCCAGGTAGTCCTCGAGCGCGATGACGTTGATGAGCAGGAGCCCGTGCTTCCAGCGCCGGACCACCACGTCGCCGCGCACCACGCGCGCGCCGGCCCGGAGGGTCCTGCTCCCGTCCTGGTCATCCGCGGACGCCGGGAGTGAGCGGAACCGGACTGCACCGCCCACCACGGGTGCACCGTTCACCTCCACGCGCTCGCCCACGCGGCGGACGACCACCGAGCCGCCCGGGACGTCGTGGAACTGCGCGTCCTCCACATCCGGGCCCATGGCCAGACGCAGGGCGCTCACCTCCACGCGTCCCCTGACCTCTTCCATGGCGATGCGCAGCGTCTCCACCGCATGCGCAGGGAGCGCCAGGAGCGCGAGACCGAGCACGAAGGCCCGCGATGCAGCGGCAGACGACATGTCGCGCGAGTCTAGGGTGCGGTGCGCTCCGCTCAAGAAAACATCGGGGCACGGTGAGCCGCACCCACCACGGTTCCAGCTGCGCTACAACGGGTCCCGGTGCCCTCTCTGCCTGGAACCGACGCGCTCAGCGCCGCGCTCCGTGCCCTCCCGCCGCGCACGGCGCGGCTGCTCGAGGTCCGCCTGCTCGAGGGCCGCTCCCTCCCGGAATGTGCGGACCTCTATGGCATCTCACCGGAGGCCTTCGCAATTCACCAGCTGCGCGCGACCCGGGCGCTGGCCGAGCAGCTCGGCTGGGTGGCGGGAGGGACCAGGTGGTCCGGCGACGAGGAGGCACGGCTCGCCTCGGGGCTCCAATCCGCGCTCGTGGGGGCGTCTGCGTCCACGCAGGAGCACCCGCGCGAGCTCGCCCCGCTCGTGGAGCTCTCCCGGGGCATCCGTGCGGAGGCGGAGGCGTTGCGGCGGGCCCTGCGCGCCTCCGAGGAGTCCGAAGCACGCGCTCCGAAGCGCCTTCGCGAGGAGCGACTCCAGCAGGCAGCGGTGGTGGCGCTGGTGGCGCTGACCCTCTACTTCCTCCTCCGGGGGGAATCGTGAATCCGCGTCTCGCGACACGCGCACCCCTGACGTGGGTTATGAATGGGGTCTGCTCCACCGGGGCGCACGTCCCCCCTCCCGAGAGCTCCTCCATGCGGCTCCTGTCCATGCTGGTCGCGTCCGCGGTGTTCCTGCTCGGCTGTCCCAAGCGCGCCGAGCCGCGCGTCGCGGGGTCGTCCGAAGCGCAGATGGAGCAGTGGGCTGCGGAGCTCGAGGAGCTGCGGGCTCGCGCCGGGACGGCGGATGGACGGAGCGCCGAGACGTGCACACTCGCGGAGCGTGCGTGTCCGCTGGCCGGGGAGGTGTGCCAGCTGGCCGCGAAGTCCACGGATCGGGAGGAGTACCAGCGGCAGTGCGGCAGGGCGCAGGAGGACTGCGCGCGCTATCGCGACGCGTGCGACCACGCAGGGTAGCCCGCTGCCCCCCTCGGGGCCCTGCGCGCCGGAGACGTCACCGCGAAGGCGTGCGGGGCCTCTGCGACATCCACACGGAGTCGTAGGGGCAGGTGCAGTCCGTCTCCTCGGGCTCCGGATAGACGTAGCGCTCGCCCTTGAAGTTGCGGAACACGGTTCCCTCGCTCGCGTGCTCGACGACGTACTCCGGCTGGAGCGTCACCTTCCCGCCGCCTCCCGGGAGGTCCACGGCGAGGTGGGGAACGGCCAGGCCCGTGGTGTGGCCGCGCAGCTGCTCGAGGATCTCCACACCCTTGGAGATGGGCGTGCGCAGGTGCTCGAGCCCCTGCGCCACGTCCATCTGGTGGAGGTAGTACGGGCGGACCCGCATCCGCAGGAGCGCGTGGGAGAGCTCCTTGATGATGCGCGCATCCGAGTTGACCCGGCGCATCAGGACGGCCTGGTTCTCCACCGGCACGCCGTGGTCCACGAGGCGCTCGCAGGCCTCCCGTGCCTCGGGGGTGATCTCCTTCGGGTGGTTGAAGTGCGTCACCACGAAGAGGGGCGCGTGCTTTCGCAGCGTCCGGGCGAGCGCGTCCGTCACCCGCATGGGCAGGCAGACCGGGACGCGCGTCCCGATGCGGATCATCTCCACATGCGGGATCTCCCGCAGCGGCGCGAGGAGCTCCTCCAGGCGCTGCTCGCTGAGGAGGAACGGGTCCCCACCCGAGATGAGGACGTCACGCACCTCGGGGTGGGCGCGCACGTACTCGATTCCCCGCCGCAGCTCCTCCTTGTTCAGCTCCGCCTCACCACCCTTCGTGATGCGGCGTCGCGTGCAGTGGCGGCAGTAGACCGAGCAGGTGTCCAGCGCGAGGAACAGCACCCGGTCCGGGTACTTGTGCACGATGGCCGGCACCGGCCGCGTCTTGTCCTCGCCGAGCGGATCCAGCAGCTCGCCCGGCCGGACGCGCGCCTCGGCCTTCGTGGGGATGGCCTGCATGCGCACCGGGCAGAACGGGTGCTCCCGGTCGATGAGGGAGAAGTAGTACGGCGAGATCCCCATCCGGAAGATCTCCGCCGTCTCCACGCAGCCCGCGCGCTCCTCCGGCGTGAGCTCGAGGAGCTGCTCGAGCTGCGCCAGGGTGCGGACGGAGTGGCGCATCTGCCAGCGCCAGTCGCTCCACTCCGCGGCGGTGGCGTCGGGGAAGGTCCTCTGCCCCGGCTCGGTCAGGTGTCTCTCGGGTGTCGTCATCCCGCGTCTTCAGGTCCGCCGGAGACGGGAGGAGGATCCCCGGCGTCCGGCGAGCGGCTCAGATGTCGCCGCCGTGGGCATGCTCGCGCCACCACGCCTGGCCAGCCTCGGGCAGCGTGTAGATGGGGTCGAAGTACACGTAGCGGCGGTCGAGCGCGCCGGAGTCCTCGGACTCGATTCCGGTGCGGTAGTTCTTGGTCCAGTAGCTGATGCCGCGCTCGCGGTCGTACTCGGCCACCTGGTGGACCCAGCGCTTCCCCACGTAGGGCACGTCGCAGACGATGCGCGGCGTGGCGAAGCCCGGCAGGTACCCCATGATGTCGTGCTGCAGGGCCTGGGCCTCGTGCAGCGCCACGCGCCAGTGCTCCGCGTTGGGGATCATGTCGCACATGTAGAAGTAGTACGGCATGATCTTCGCGTGGTCCGCGAGCATGAAGCACAGCTCGAGGAGCGCCTCCGAGCTCGCATTCACGCCGCGCAGGAGCACGCCCTGGTTGCGGACGTCGCGGAAGCCCATGGCGAGCAGCGAGCGCGCCGCCTTCGCCACCAGCGGCGTCACCTGCTGCGCATGGTTGACGTGCGTGTGGACGGCGAGGTCCACGCCACGCTCACGCGCCTTCTTCGCGAGCCTCTCGAGCGCCTGCTGGACGGAGTCCTGCAGGAAGTGCTGCGGGATGGCCATCAGCGCCTTGCTGGCCAGGCGGATGTCGCGGATGTTCTCGATGTCGAGCAGCTCGGAGACGAACGCCTCCAGCTGGTTGATGGGCAGGTTGCCCACGTCGCCGCCGCTGACCACCACGTCCCGGACGCTCCGCGTGCGGCGGAGGTAGTCGAGGATCTGCGCGTAGCGGTCCTTGGGCGCGGTGCTGAAGCGGTGCTTGTCCACCTGGGGGACGTCGTTCCCCACGAGGTCCATGCGCGTGCAGTGGCCGCAGTACTGGGGACAGGTCGCGAGCAGCTCGGCGAGCACCTTCGTGGGGTAGCGGTGGGTGAGCCCCTCCACGGCCCACATCTCCGCCTCGTGCAGGCTGTCCCGGCTCGCCTTCGGATGGTTCGGCCAGTCGCTCCGGCGGTCATCGAAGGCCGGCACCATGTAGCGGCGGACCGGGTCGTTCCACAGGTCCTGCTCGTTCATGGTGTTCAACATCTGCGGCGGGATGAGGATCGACATCGTCGCCCGCTCGCGCTGGTCCCGCTCGATGCTCTCCGCCAGAGCGTCCGGAAGGAGCGGACCGAAGACCGTCTTGAGCTCCTTCAGGTTCTTCACGGTGTGACGGCGCTGCCACAGCGCGCTCTCCCACTCCTCCTTCGTCACGCCGTGGAAGCCCGGCAGACGCGTCCAGTCCGGCTCATGGAACTCGCGCTTCGGCGGGTAGCTGAAGGGCTGCGGTGCAGGACGCACCACACCCCGGTTGCGCGGGGGCATGGGGGCCTGCTGTGCAGACTGGAGCTCGGAGGGGTTGAGAGGGCGGTCCATGTGTACCTGCTGATGGGAATCATCTGACAGCGTCAGGGGGCCAGGGGCCGCGAATCTTCGGCGAATTCACCCGGTCGTTGCCAGAGGGGTCCGCGTCCGGTGGAGTGCCGAGGAGGCCAGCGAGGGATGGTCCGGAGGCAAGCCTCCCGACCTCCACCCCGCGCGCCGGAAACGCCGAAGCCCCCGGAGTCCGCCATTGCTGGGGGACTTCGGGGGCTTCTTTCGTGAAAAAGAATCCGGCAGCGACCTACTCTCCCACGCGGTTTCCCG
>JAKEEX010000074.1 GCA_022616315.1 Myxococcaceae bacterium | reverse complement strand
GGAGGAGGTCGCGCAGGGAAGGGCGGAGTGCCGCAGCTCCTCCAGCGTCGAGCCGCGCGGCAGCGTCGAGGCCGCGCTCGCGGCGGTGGTCGATGGGGAGGTGCAAGCGCGGTCCCCGCTCGAGGTCGAGCCCCCCGCGTCGTCGGAGCTCCGGCACGCGCTCACCTCGTCACCTGCATCGCGTGTCGGGGGTGAGCACCCACTCCAGGCGGTGGCGGAGGAGGTCGGGCTCTCCGAGGCGCAGGTGCGCGCGGTGCTCCACGCGCTCGCACGTCGAGGCCTCGTCGAGCCTCGCCTGCCGGCGCCCCTTCGCGCCTCCGCTCCCCACGACGAGCGCCCCTCCGCGGCCCCCGTCCCGCTGGCCCGCATCACCCCGAAGAAGGTGCGCCTGGTGGTCCGGCGGGAGGACTCGCCCGTCACGGCGCTCGCCGCGGAGGACGTCGACCCACCGGCCGCGCAGGAAGGGTGACCCCCGTCTCCTCTCCCTCTGGGAAAGGGGAGTGACGTCCACCCGCGGGCGCCTTGGCCCCGATGGCTCTGGTGCAATGAGTCACCTCGTGTAGCGTGTTGCGTCAACAGAGCGTCCACTTTCTCCGCTCGAGGAGCCGCCACCGCCATGCCCAAGCAATGGGACCGCCAGCAGCTGAAAGACTTCCTCAAGCGCGCGGGTGACGATCTCCGCCGCACCGGCGAGGACCTCCGCACCGAGGCACATCGGTTCCTCGAGGAGGTGCGCGACCCTGCGCGCCAGGCACGCATGAAGGAGCAGCTCGATGACGTGCGCGCATGGGCCCACAAGGCGGTGAGCGACGCCGCCTCCAGCGTCGAGTCCGCGGTCCGCAAGGTGGAGGATGCCTTCCGACATGGACCCACCGCCCCAGCCGCGCGCACCCCCCCAACCCGTGAGGCCCCGCGCGCGCACGCGGAGGCGGAGGAGGGCGGGGCACCCAGGAGGCCGGGCCGCGCCAGCTCGAGCGGCGCGCCCCGGAGCATCGGCCGGAAGAGGGCTGCTGCACAGGGGGCAGCCAGACGAGCGCCTGCCAAGAAGGGCACCACGGCGAAGAAGACCGTGGGCGGCAAGCGCGCACCGAAGCCGAAGCCGCCGTCGGGCGAGTGACCCCCACAGGGGGAGGGGAAGGGTGAGGGGCCGTCACCGAGTCTCCCGGCTCAGTCCACGCACCGTTCCCGGCGCCTCCTGCCCGTGACATAGTGCCACGCCGTGTCCACGAGCGAGAACGCCGGAGCCATGACCGCCGACATCGGCGAGGACGTCATCCAGGACGCCCTGCGCAGCGTGGAGGCCCACGAGCGGGGGGACGCGCCCACGGCCGGGGAGGAGGCCCCCCCGGCGGAGGCACCCGCCGCGGACGCGCGCGAGCTCGAGGAGCTCCGGCTCCAGCTGGACCTGTCCCAGGCAAAGGGCCGCGAGCTGATGGAGAAGCTGCGCGACACCCACGAGCGCATGCTCCGCTCCGCCGCGGACCTGGACAACTACCGCAAGCGCGCCACCAGGGAGAAGGAGGAGACGCAGAAGTACGGCATCGAGCGCGTCCTCAAGGACCTCCTCCCCGTGATCGACAACCTGGACCGGGCGCTCGAGCACACCGACCCGGGAGCGGACGGAGGTGCCCTCCTGTCCGGCGTGAAGATGACGCGCAAGCTCTTCGAGGACGCCCTGGGCCGCAACGGCGTCAAGGCCTTCTCCGCGAAGGGGCAGCCCTTCGACCCCCACCTGCACGAGGCCATGCAGCAGGTGGAGAGCACCGACGTGCCGCCCAACACCGTCGTCAACGAGGTGCTCCGGGGCTACATGCTCCACGAGCGCCTCGTGCGTCCCGCGCTCGTCATGGTGTCACGTGCACCACAGGTCTCGTCACCGCCCGCAGAAGGCAGTACCCAGCCCGAGGGCGAGCAGTCGTAGTGCCACACCCAGGGGTCGCGCACCGGGGGGCGCGCCCGCAAAGTCACTAGAGAACGACGGAAAGCGACGTCTATGGGCAAGGTCATCGGAATCGACCTGGGGACCACGAACAGCTGCGTCGCCGTGATGGAGGGTGGCGAGCCGGTGGTCGTCCCGAACAGTGAGGGCAGCCGTACCACGCCCTCCATGGTGGGCTTCACCGAGTCCGGCGAGCGCCTCGTCGGCCAGATTGCCAAGCGGCAGGCCATCACCAACCCGGAGAACACCGTCTTCGCCGTGAAGCGGCTCATCGGCCGCCGCTTCGACTCGCCCGAGGCGAAGAAGGCCATCGCCCTCAGCCCTTTCAGGGTGGTGCAGAGCCAGAACGGGGACGCGTGGGTGGAGGCGCGCGGCAAGGCCTACAGCCCCTCCGAGCTCTCCGCCATCGTGCTGTTGAAGATGAAGCAGACCGCGGAGGACTACCTGGGTGAGCCCGTCACCGAGGCGGTCATCACCGTCCCCGCCTACTTCAACGACAGCCAGCGCCAGGCCACCAAGGACGCGGGCCGCATCGCGGGGCTCAACGTCCTGCGCATCATCAACGAGCCCACCGCGGCCGCGCTCGCCTACGGCCTGGACAAGGTGAAGGACGGCTCCTCCGAGCGCATCGCCGTGTACGACCTCGGCGGCGGCACCTTCGACATCTCCATCCTCGAGCTCAACTCCGGCGTGATCGAGG
>JAKEEX010000616.1 GCA_022616315.1 Myxococcaceae bacterium | reverse complement strand
GAGGGGGCGACGTCACGTCACCGTTGACTCAGGAGAGCGGCTGGGAGGTTACGCAGGAAGCCCCTTCATGCTGTTGGCGTCATCCGAGTGCATCCGTGTTCCTCAGTGGGAGACGGCTTGTAGCAGGGGGGGCTGACACCCCGGCTCCGAGCCTCCGAGTGGTGCCCCGAAAACCCGGCCGCGAGCCGCCGTCCCTGGGGTCGAACACGGTGAAACGACGGGAGGACGGACATGCGCGGCAAGGGGAACGCGGCGGTGCAGAGGCTGCAGCAGCAGGTGCGGAAGGCGCAGGAGCTCATCGACGGGAAGGAGCTGGAGGCCGCGGCGCTCGGGGCGGAGGTGCGTGGTCCCCTCCCCTTCGCCATGCCTGGGCTCGCCGAGGGCTGACACGCGGAGCCGCGCAGCCATGGCCAAGTGGCTCATCGAGCGCCAGGAGGACGGACTCCTGCGCCTCACCTACGTCAACCTGCAGGCCAGCACGACCTTCCACTGCGGCGACCTCCGCGCGGACACGCCCCTGGACCTCATCGTCGAGTGGATTGTGACCAAGGGCGCACCCAACCCGGGGGATTGGATCGTCACGCCGGACCAGCACGTGCTGCTCCTGGGGTCAGAGGGAGCCCGCGCGTGAGAGCGCTCGACATCGAGCCTCAGCGACGGGAGCGCCGGGAGGCTATGCACACAGCACGGCTCTCAGCACCTGCGCCTCTCCCGGTGTGATAGCGACGAGGAGCCGAGGAGGTGTGGCCAAGGTTGAGCAAGAGCGAGCACAAGTGGGAGTTCAAGGCCCGCTTCCGGCGTCATGCGTTCGGCTGGAAGTCGCAACCGGCCATTGCGCGGGTGAAGCAGGCCGTCGCCGAGGTCAAGAAGGTCGCGAAGAAGGACCCGGTCCTCGCGGCGGAAGGCGCCGTCGCGTTCCTCGAGCGTGTCTCACCGGCACTCGAGCAGGTCGACAGCTCCTCGGGTGCGATTGGCACCGCCGTGAACAACGCCATTGCGGACCTGGTGCCCATCGTCGCGAGCGCACCCGCGGACGCGCAGACGCGAGACGCGTGGCTCGAGCGCCTCTTCGCGGCGCACCAGGCCGACGAGATTCCCTACATCGAGCGGCTCGCGGACTTCTGGGGTGAGCGGTGCGCCGAGAAGGAGGTCGCCTCCGCCTGGGCCGACCGCCTCCTCGGCATCACCCGAATGGCGCTGAGCCCGGACCGGAGCCTCCGTGGCCACTTTCATGGGAGCACGGCGTGCCTGAGCGCGCTCTACCAGGCCGGGCGGTTCGACGAGGTCATCGAGCTCGCGCAGGCCGACGTCATCTGGCCTTACCAGCGCTGGGCCGTGAGGGCGCTCGCGGCGAGCAGCAGGAAGGCCGAGGCCATCCGCTACGCGGAGGCGTGCCGGAGCCCCTGGGCGAGCGACCAGGACATCGACTCCCTCTGCGAGGAGATTCTGCTCTCGTCGGGCATGGTCGAGGAGGCCTACGCCCGGTACGGCCTGACCGCGAACCGCGCCGCCACCTACCTCGGCACCTTCCGGGCCGTCGCGAAGAAGTACCCGCACAAGAACGCGAGTGACATCCTCTCGAACCTGGTCGAGATGACCCCCGGCGACGAGGGCAAGTGGTTCGCGGCAGCGAAGGATGCGGGCCTCCACGACGAGGCGCTCGCGCTGGCGAGCCGCACGCCGTGCGACCCGAAGACGCTCACGCGCGCCGCGCGGGACTTCGCCGAGAAGGAGCCCCGGTTCGCCGTTGGCGCAGGTCTGCTCGCGCTCCACTGGCTGGTGCAGGGCTACGGCTACGACATCACGGGCGCGGACGTGTGGGCAGCGTACGGCGCGACGATGAAGGCCGCCGAGCAGCAAGGCGGCGCGATGGAGGTGAAGGAGCGCATCCGCAAGCTGGTCGCGAGTGAGAGCTTCGGAGGGCGGTTCGTGACGAGGGTCCTCGGAAGGGAGCTGGGGCTGTGAAGCGCAAGGAGTCGGCTGCGGTCCGCATCGCGATCAACGGGACGTACCTCGACGAGGTGCAGACCCGCCTCGAGTACACCTACCCCACCAGGGCGCTGGCATACATGAGGCTTCCAGCGCATCGGCACGAAGCTCGTGTGGAGGGTGATGCCGTCACGCTTCGAATCCCCACTCTGACGGTCATGCAGCTGTGTTTCGACGGCGTCATCCCAGCCGACCGCAGCGTGCCGGTGTCCCTCCTTGTCGAAGGTCGGATCGAGGGCGAGTACCTGGTCGAATGGCTCCGACGCCTCGACGGGCTGGAGCACGGCGAGCCGGTCCTTCTGCGTCTTCGTCGCATCACGTCGTCGGAGGCCGAGCGCCGCAGGGGCTTGGCCCCTGCTGCTGCGCCTTCGGGGCCAGAGCGCGAATGATTTCGAGCGTCCACACTGTCCGATGCCGAGTACCTATGCCGCGCCCCTCACTTCACCGACTCCCATCACCTCCGAGGCGCGCAGGAGGCGCGGGTCGAGCACCAGGTCCTCCGGCCCACACAGCACCGTGGCCCCCACGACGGCCCGGGTGAGCGCGATGTGCATCCGCGTCCCGTAGGACCGCCCCCGTCCCTCCGAGAGCTCGGTCAGCACGACGAACGGACGCTCGAGCCCCTTGAAGCGCAGGAACGTGTCCGCCACCACGCAGCTCCCGGCCTCGGGTCCATCGGCGCGGGAGAGGCGGTGTTCGCCCAGCCGCTCCAGCTGCATCACCCGGCTCCGCAGCTGTCCCCCGAGGGAGAGCACCGCGATGTCCCCCGGCCGCGCCCCCTGGCGGATGAGTGCATCCAGGACCGCCAGCAGCCGCTCCTCGAGGTCCGCAGCCGGACCCACCAGGACGCGCAGCGGAGGCGCCGACCCGGAGACGGCCTCGCGCAGGAACCCCAGGTCGGCCACGGCCTCGAGTGGCACCGTCCCCCCGGCCGCGCGCTCCTCGCGGGAGCCATAGAGGTCCGCGAACCGGGCGAGCGCCTCGGGGCAGCGCTGCTGCCGGCGGAGCTGAAGCCGGGTCGTGCCATGGAGGAGGCTCTCGGGGATGTGCCGCGTGTGCCAGAAGCTCTGGCGGGGGTCGTGGAAGAGCCAGCGCGAGCGGCCCTCGGAGAGCGCGGCCACGAGCCCCCAGTCGGAGTCCTCGAGGTCCTGGGCCTCGTCCACCACGACGAGGTCCGGGCGCTCCTCGAGGGGCGGCACCGCGGTACGGGTGGCCGCGGCGGAGACGCCGGCCCAGAACCCCTCGCGCTCGGGCTCCACGGGCTCGCCGGCGCGCTGGAGGAGCTCGCAGGCGTAGCGGCGCACCGTCACGGCCCGGGCCTGCTCCGGTGAGAGCCCGGCCGCGCGCATCTGCGCATCCACCCCCTGCGCGAGCGCATCGGTGAAGCACAGGTAGAGCGTCCGCTGCCCCTGGCGAGCGCGGCGGAGGCACAGCTCGCGTGCGACGATGGTTTTCCCCACCCCCGCGCCCCCCTCCACGACGGCGAGCGGGTTCTCCCCGGCGATGTCGAGCAGCTGCAGCTGCTG
>JAKEEX010000073.1 GCA_022616315.1 Myxococcaceae bacterium | reverse complement strand
TCCTGCTGACGCTTCCGCTCCGCGTCCTCCGTCGCCGCCTTCAGGCGCTCCGCTTCCTTACGGGCCTTCCGGACGTCGTGCTGGAGGCGCGCGTGCTCCGCGCGCGTGATGGTCACGGACTCGCCGCCCCCTGCCGGGGTGCCCGCGTCGTCCTGGTCGTGAACCTCGGTTCCTTCGCCTTCCACTTGCACCTCCCGGGCTGCGGTAATCCGGCCCCTGGGGGAGGGCCGCCGCCTGCGGCGTGGGATGGAGGGCGAACTGGCCAGCGCCGCGGGGCTGGCCGCCCCTCATGGCACGGAAGGTGCCACGGCGCAGGTACTATACCCCCAGGCTCCTAGCGGGGAGGGACGAAGCGAGGCTTGGGGCGCCGGGCGCCCTTGACGGCGGCGGCAGCGCCCGCGCGTGGCTTTACCTCGCGCGGCTCCGGCAGGGCCCGCTCCGCAGCCCGGGACAGCGCGGTGGCCGCCTTCTCCCCCAGGATGGAGCGGGGCGCCTCTTCGGGGAGCGAGGCCTGGATGGCGTCGGCGAGGGCAGCCTGCCCCGGCTGCTTCTCCCCCGGCGCCACCACGTAGCGGTGACGGCAATTGGGGTGGAACAGCCCGTCCCGGCGCGCCTCCTCCACAGTGGGGATGCCTGGCGTGGCGCCGGTCAAGGACAGCAGCTTCCCCTCCCAGCGCTTGCAAACGTCGTGCCGGGTGCCGTTGGCCACGACCTTCACCACGTCCACACCGTTGGCCAGGTAGCGGGTGCGGAAGGCCACGCGGCGCGCGTCCGCGATGGCGGTACGCCCCAGCATGCGGCTGTAGGCAGTCACGTCCCACAGGCGGCCGCTAGGCGTGCGCACGGCCACGCCTCCGCCGTCCACCTCCACGGAGCGGTTGTCCCCCTCCAGGGCCTCCTGGATGGCGGTCGTGGCTTGCCGGGGATCGCCCAGGACCAACCCGTCGAATAGAGCCTGCCGGATGTTCGCGAGGTTGGTGGACGTGCGCTCCAGGAGGGCGCGGAGCGCACGGCGGTCGAACCCACCGAAGGCCGCCTCCACCAGGAATCCCTCGCGGTCCAGGGTGAGGTTGGCGGCGCCGGCGCTGAGTGAGAACTGGTTGGGGACGGCCTGCCCCACCCACGCGGCCTGGGCCCCACCAAGGCGGGCCACGGTGTCGCGGAGGGCGCCCAGCTGCCCGCGTACGAAGTCCGCGCGGGCGCCGCGGAGTCCGTTTAGCATGCTGGTCAGGCGCGCCACGGAGGCCGCCGTGGCCCGGATCAGCTCCGCCTCCGGGTCGATGGCGGGCACGTCCGTGGCGAAGCCGCGGACGGCCATAGGCTACGCCTCCGCGGCGGGGCGCGCCGGGGGCGGGGTGGAGCCAGCCTCCGGCAGGTTCTCCTCGCCGGGGATGGGGGCGGCGGGAGCGCTGGACGGCGGCGGGGTTTCCGTAATGGCCTCCTCCGCGCTGTCCTGGAGGATGGCCACGCGCTCCTCCGCGGCCTCCGCCGGCGTGAGGTCATACAGGTCCGCGATGGCGCGCTCCGCGCTCACCAGCTTGGCCGCCTTCAGGGCAACATAGTTCTGGACTTCCTCCGTGTTATCCTCCACGATAATGTCACCCCAGTGGACGCGGACGCCAGCGGGGTTGGCAGACCCCTCCAGGGCCTGCGCGATGCGGAACAGGTCGCGTATCGCCTGCGCGAACTCGTCCCGCGCGTCCTGTACCTTGTTCACGGTGCGGTGCGCCTTGAACTTGAGGGCCCTCCCGGATTCCACCTGCGAGCCGTCGCGCTCCATGCCGAAGGCGGCGGGTGCCGTTTCAGAGGTCATGAAGAAATACTCTTCCAGCTTCTGGATTTCTTCGCGGATGCCCTGTACTTGCATGTCCCAGGTCAGATACTCCGGCTTGACGGCCTT
>JAKEEX010000615.1 GCA_022616315.1 Myxococcaceae bacterium | reverse complement strand
GCGAAGAGGAGCGCGAAGCCGAGCACCCACTTGAGCCGGAAGGGATTGCGCAGCTCCACCGCCGTGTCGCCCTCCCGACGGCTCGCCCGGCGCCAGAAGTAGAGGCTCGCCGCGAGGCCCGCGAGCGTCATCAGCCCCATGGGCAGGAGCAGCGCAGGGACGAGCCCCGCCGCCACGAAGGCCACCACCACCAGCACGCGCGGGAACATGATGGTGGAGGCGAGCACCACCGCGAGCGCGCACGCGGAGTAGAGCGCCGGCTCCCGCCGCGCCCGGCCCGAGAAGGAGAGCGCCACCGCGGTGGACGACGCGAGCCCACCCAGCGCCCCCGTGAGCCCGAGGCCCCGCCGCGGTCCCAGCATGCGGATAGCCACGTACCCGGTGAAGCTGAGGCCGGCGATGAACACGGCAAAGAGGCCGATGTTGAAGGGGTTGAGGACGTCCAGCGGCCCGAAGGTGCGGTCCGGGAGCAGGGGCAGGAACACCACCGCCAGCACCAGCAGCTTGAGCGCGGCGAGGATGTCCTGACGCGACACCTGCTGCACGAAGGCGTGCAGGGTGGGCTTGAGGGACAGCAGCCCGGTGATCGTCACCGCCAGCGCTCCCACCACCCACGCGCGCATCCATAGCGGCTCGAAGACACCCTCCGCCATCGCCAGCGCGCCGAGCAGGAAGGAGAGGAGGAAGGCCGCGTCGGAGGTGAGTCCCCTGCTGCGTCCCTGGCGGATGTCCCCGATGAAGGCGAGCGCGAGCAGTGTGAGGAACGCCAGGAGGGCCACCACCATCACCGTCACGCCCAGCTGCCGCGTCAGGAGCGTGGACACCGCGCCCACCAGTGAGAAGAGAGGGTGGGTCCTCGCCCCGCCCAGGAAGGCTCGCGCCTCCCGCGGCGGCGCGGAGGCCTCGCGCTCGAAGCCGATGAGGAGTCCCGCCGCCAGCGCCAGGCCCAGCGACAGGAAGGGCTCGTACACGTCCATGTCCTCGCGCACGCTAGGCCCGTTGACGGGCCGGGCGAGAGACTTGACACACCGCGCTGTGCGCCTTCTAACCGCGCGGATGATGGACCGCGTCCCCTCCCCCGAGTCCTCCGCCAGGGTCCCCTCCACCGGCCCGCTCAAGGTGCTGCTGCTGGAGAACATCCACCCCTCGGCCCACGAGATGCTCCGCGCGGAGGGCCATGCCCTCACGTCGGCGTCCGGCGCCCTCAAGGAGGACGAGCTCGTCGAGCGCCTGAAGGACGTGCACGTGCTCTGCATCCGGAGCAAGACACACGTCACGGAGCGGGTGCTGGACGCGGCGCCGAACCTGCTGGCGCTGGGGGCCTTCTGCATCGGCACCAACCAGGTGGCCCTCAAGCACGCCAACGCGCGCGGCGTGCCGGTGTTCAACGCCCCGTTCAGCAACACCCGCTCGGTGGCGGAGCTCGTCATCGGCGAGGTCATCATGCTCACCCGCCACCTCGCGGACCGGGTGCGCGAGATGCACGCGGGCAAGTGGCGCAAGGTGAGCGCCGGCGCGCACGAGGTGCGCGGGAAGTCGCTCGGCATCGTGGGCTACGGGCACATCGGCAGCCAGGTGGGCGTGCTGGCCGAGGCCATGGGCATGCGGGTGCTCTTCTTCGACATCCTCACCAAGCTGCCCATGGGCAACAACCGCAGCGTGCCCACGCTCGAGCACGTCCTCGAGGAGAGCGACTTCGTCACGCTCCACGTGCCGTCCACGCCTCAGACGGAGGGGATGATCGGCGCGACCGAGCTCGCGCGGATGAGGAAGGGCGCGTGCCTGCTCAACGCGAGCCGCGGCACGGTGGTGGACATCCGCGCGCTCGCCGAGGCGCTGAGGAGCGGTCACCTGGGGGGCGCCGCGGTGGACGTCTTCCCCGAGGAGCCCGAGGGCAACACGGACAGCTTCGCCACCGAGCTCCGCGGGCTCTCCAACGTGGTGCTCACGCCGCACATCGGCGGCTCCACGGAGGAGGCGCAGGCGGCCATCGGACGCGAGGTGGCCACGAGCCTCCTGAAGTTCGCCCAGACCGGCGCCACCACGGGCGCGGTGAACTTCCCCCAGGTGGAGCTGCCGCTAATCCGCAACACGCACCGCATCCTCAACGTGCACCGCAACGTCCCGGGCGTGCTGCGCGACATCAACCGCATCGTCTCCGACCTGAACGCCAACATCCACGCGCAGATGCTGAGCACCGACCCGGACATCGGCTACCTCATCATGGACCTGGACCAGGACGTGAGTGCCCAGGTGTCCGCCGGCGTGGCGTCGCTGGCGACGAACATCCGGACGCGGATGCTCTATTGAGGGGCCGTCACCATGTCCAACTCCCGGACCTGCCTGGAGCGGGCGATGGCTCCTGCTGCGGCCGTCAACCCGAAGAGCACGTAGAAGTGCGGTGAGCCGCTCAGGAAGCCCGAGAAGAGGTTGCAGATGAGGTAGCCGGCCGCGCCACACACGAGGGCGCGCGCGAGCCACGCGACCGAGTCCGCTCCGGCCCGCCCCTCGTCGTCCCGCCACGCGCGGACGCCTGCCTCCACCGCGCCGCCGATGAAGACGAGGAACAGGAGGAGGCCCACCCAGCCGAGCTCGGCCACCACCTGCAGGAAGATGTTGTGCGCCTCGAGGACACCGACCGCGTCCGGCGGTGCGTAGAGGGGCCACGCCACGCGGAAGCTCCCCGCGCCCACGCCGAGGAGCGGGTGCTCGCGGCTGATGTGCGAGGCCACCTCCCACGCGTGCACGCGCCCCATGGCCGAGGCGTCCTCGCGGAAGTCACCCACGCTCTCGGTGCGGTCCCAGAAGCTGCTCGGCGCGAAGGCCACGAGCCCGAGCACCGCGATGCCGAGGACCACCAGCCGGCTCACCCTGCGCTCGCTGAGCGCCCACAGCGCCATGCCGATGCTGAGCCCGATGAAGCCACCGCGAGAGTGGCTGAGGACCACCGCGGTGATGGCCAGCCCCGCCGCCAGCGCCGCGAGTCCCTTCATGAGCGCGCCCGTCCCCGCGCGCAGGAGGAACGCCACCGCGAGCGGCACCACGAGCGAGAGGCTCATGGCCATCCGGTTCGGGTCCGCATAGATGCCCACCCAGCGCGCGCGGAAGCCCTCCACCAGGTCCACGCCGTCGAGGTACCAGTCGATGACCCCGACGGACGTCACGAGGGAGGCGACCACGATGGCGCCGCACAGCACGCGCAGACGCTCCGGCGTCCGCACCACGTTCAGGATGGTGACGTAGATGGCCACGTACTTCGCGCAGTCGATGGCCACCTCGCGCGAGCCCTCCGGGAAGATGGACCAGGCGCCGGACACGGCGGTCAGGAGCGCGAAGAGCACGAGCGCCCAGCCGTGCGCACCGTCGATGGACAGCGCGGTCCGAGTGCCCACGCACGTGAGCAGCATCCAGCCGAAGGCGAGCGCCGAGCTCGCGAGGGCGAGCCTCAGCGGGGCGAGCGCCGGGAGCCACTCCCCCGGGGCCGCGTACATCACCCCGGAGAACAGGACCAGCGCCCCGAAGGCGACGGAGTCGCCGCGTGTTCGAGCCTGCCCGCCTTCCACCGCCCCTCCTGCTCCTGCCCGTCCGCCTGCACGCAGCATCACGCGTGCCACACCGCGGGACTCAGGAGTGCTGGGGGCTTGCGCGCAATGAGGGTCGGTCCGGGCTGTAGAAACTTCAGTCCAGCACCTTGCCCGGGTTGAGGATGTGGTGCGGGTCCAGCGTCGTCTTGAGGGCGCGCAGCAGGGCAAGCTCCGCGGGGGCGCGGCTGTAGGAGAGGTAGTCCCGCTTGAGCAGCCCGATGCCGTGCTCGGCGGAGATGCTGCCCCTGTAGCGCCGCACCAGCTCGAACATGGTGTGGTCCGCGGCCTTCGTGTGGGCGAAGAAGTCCTCCTTCGCCATGTCCTCCGGCTTCATCACGTTGACGTGCAGGTTCCCGTCCCCGATGTGGCCGAAGAGGCATATCTCCCAGCCGGGGTAGCGCTCGGTGAAGACGCGCGAGAGCTCGCCGCAGAAGGCCTCCAGGCACGCGATGGGCAGCGCGATGTCGTTCTTGTGCGGCAGCCCGGTGGCGGAGAGCGACTCGCTGATGGACTCGCGGTACGCCCACAGCTCGCTCGCCTGGGAGGGGCTCTGCGCGAGCGTGCCGTCCGTCACCAGCCCACGCTCGAAGAGTGAGGCGAGGAAGCCCTCCAGCACGTCCGGCGCCGCCCCCTCCACCTCCATCAGCACGTAGCAGCCGCTGCGCGCCTCGAAGGGCTGGCGGAAGCGGCGGTGGCGCTCCACGCGCGCGAGACAGGCGTCGGTGAAGAACTCGTAGGCGGAGAGCGTGAGCGACGTCTGTCGCGCCTCGCGGAAGACGCGGAGCACGCCGGCCACGTCCGGCACGGCGAGGAGGAGGACGTCCAGCGAGCCCGGGAGGCGCGTCAGCTTGAGCGTGGCCTCCGTGATGACGCCGAGCGTCCCCTCGCTGCCCACGAAGAGCTGGCGCAGGTCGAGCCCGGTGTTGTTCTTCTCCAGCGCGCCGTTCAGCTCGAGCACCTGCCCGTCGGCCGTCACCACCTGGAGCCCCAGCACCCACTGGCGCGTGAGGCCGTAGCGGATGACCTTCACCCCGCCCGCGTTGGTGGCGATGTTGCCGCCCACGGTGCTGCTGCCCTTGGACGCGAAGTCCACGGGCCAGGTGAGCCCGAGCGGGGCACAGTGCTGGTGCACCGCCTCGGTGATGGCGCCCGCCTGCACGCGCACCGTCTGCCCGAGGACGTCCACCGGCTCCATCCGCGTCATGCGGCGCAGGGAGAGGACGAGCTCCCCCTTCGCGGCCACGGCGCCGGCGGCGAGGCCCGTGCGTCCGCCGGACGGCACCACCGCCACGTGGTGGGCGTGGCAGAGGGCGAGCAGCCGGGCCACCTCCTCTGTGCTCCGCGGGAACACCACCCCGGACGGCGCAGGCGCGTACACGCGCGTCCAGTCGCGGCCGTACTCGGCCAGCTCGCCGGGCTCCTGGGTGAGGAAGTCCGGCGGGAAGCCCTCACGCAGGGCGCGCAGCACGGGCTCGGGGAGGGAGGAGCTCATGCCCGTCACCTAAGCCAGCCTGCCTCCTCTCGCAAGGGACCCAATCCCCGCCGCCAGGAGCCTGCGGTGGGGGGCGCCGGTGTGTTACTTCAAGACGCGGACCCCCCACGACGATGGCGCTGCTCCTGCACCACGAAGTCGAGTCGCCCCGCGCCTGCAGCTACCTGCCCGAGGCCTCGGCCTCGCTCGAGCACCTGCTCCTGAAGCAGGTGTCGCCCGAGGAGCTGGAGGCCATGCTGGTGCGCGGGTGGCGCCGCTTCGGGCCGGCGTATTTCCGGCCGGCGTGTCAGGCGTGCGGCGAGTGCGTCTCGCTGCGCATCCCCACCGACACTTTCCGGCCGACCCGTGCCCAGCGCAAGGCGCGAAACCGCTGCGCCCGCTTCCGCCGCGAGGTGGGGACGCCGAAGGTGGACGCGGCGCGCCTCGCCCTCTACCGGGAGTGGCACGGCTTCCGCGAGGACGCACGTGGCTGGGAGCCCTCGCCGCTGACCCAGAAGGAGTACGCGCTGCAGTTCTCCTTCCCGCACCCGTGCGCGCGGGAGCTCACCTGGTGGGACGACGAGGCGTCCGGGGGCCCTCGCCTCGTGGCGGTGGGGCTGTGCGACGAGACACCGCGGGCCTGGAGCGCCGCCTACTTCTTCTACGCACCGGACCTCGCGCACCTCTCGCCCGGCACGGCGAACGTCGTCTTCCAGGTGGAGCTCGCGCGCGAGCGCGGCATCCCCCATGTCTACCTGGGCTACCGCGTCCGTGGGTGCGCGAGCCTGCGCTACAAGGAGACGTTCCATCCGCACGAGCTGCTCGAGGGGCGCCCCGCGTTCCACGCTCCGCCGCGGTGGGTGCGTGTCGAGGAGGCGCCCGGAGAGCCGTCGCCCTAGCTTGCGCCTGCGTCCCGCGGCCACGCCGGCTGCACCACCGTGGGCTCGCGGCGCATTCGCGGCCGCGCGAGGAACGGGCGCTCGAGCCTCGCGCGGTCCCACCTGCCGAGCGTCGCCGCCGCGTCGTAGGTGCTCGCGCAGAATTCCAGCAGCGTCCGGCGCGGGTTCGCCGCGCTGCGGACCACGTCGTACGGGAGCAGGAACTCCTTGAGCGTGGTGTCGTAGTACGCGCGCTCCGGCTTGACGCGTGCCTGCGCGAAGCCCGGGGGCTCCGGAGCGGCGTAGCTGTAGTAGGCCGCGCCCCCGAGCTGCTCCGTTCCCGGCCAGAAGCCCACGCTGCACACCTCCTCGGCGTAGGACTCCGCGGTGATGGGGTCCGCACCCTCGCGCCGCGGTGCGAGCCGTCCGGAGAAGCGCGTGACGGCCAGGTCGAAGCTGCCCCAGTAGAAGTGCACCGGGCTGCACTTGCCGGTGAAGGGCGCGCGGAAGGCCTTGAGGACCACATCCGTCTGCACGAGCGCCTGCCACCAGCGCTCCACCGCCGCGCGGTCGTAGGAGGCGTGGTGCCGGTCCTGTCCGAAGGGTGTGGTGTCGTCCGGAATCTCCTGGGGCCTCTCGTTGATGCGGACCTCCACGCCGAGGCTGCGCAGGGTGGCCATCACGTCCCGGTAGAAGTCCGCAACGGGCCGGGCCTCGAGCGCGAGCACGCGCTCCTCGCCGTCGCTCGTGAGCACCCGGAGCTCGTGGGCGATGAAGTCGAACTCCACCTCGAAGGTGCCGTCCCCGTAGGCGATGGGGCTGGTGGTCAGCCCGCGCGCCGTGACGTACAGCGCCACCTGCCAGAAGTGGTTCATCATGGGCGCGAGCGAGAGGCGCACCTTGCCCACCACCTGGGTGTAGCGATGCAGCGTGGCCAGGGTGTCCTTCCAGTCCGTGAAGTGGAGCTCGGGCCAGAGCTCCTCCGCAGGACGCCCCGCCGACAGCCCGAACCCGGCCATGGTCTCCTCCTGGAGAGTCGGAGCACAGGCGGGCCACCGGCGGCCCTGGGCAGGCTCCGCCTGAAGCTCAAAGCTAGGGAGACGCGAGGGAGCGCGGAGCAGCGGAGCGCGGGGCACGCTTCCCCGGCTGCCCCCTCAGGACGCGGGGCACCGGACCCGGTGCTTTGCGCGGCCCCTGCCGCGGTCCAGAATGCACGCCACTGCGCGGCCAACGAGGGTCCGCGTCCGGAGGAACGTCATGGAGAGGAGTCTGAAGGGGAGGACGCTGTTCATCACGGGCGCCAGCCGCGGCATCGGCCTGGCCATCGCGCTCAGGGCCGCGCGGGATGGGGCCAACGTCGTCATCGCCGCGAAGACGGACGCACCGCATCCGAAGCTGCCGGGCACCATCCACAGCGCCGCCGAGGCCATCCAGGAGGCGGGGGGCCGGGCCCTCGCATGCGTGGTGGACGTGCGCAGCGAGGAGCAGGTGCACGCCGCGGTGGCGAAGGCGGTGGAGACCTTCGGCGGGCTGGACATCCTGGTGAACAACGCGAGCGCCATCAGCCTCACGTCCACACCCGAGACGTCCATGAAGCGCTACGACCTCATGCACCAGGTGAACACGCGGGGCACGTTCCTGTGCAGCCAGGTCTGCCTGCCGCACCTCCTGCGCGCCGCGAACCCCCACATCCTCAACCTCTCCCCGCCGCTGAACATGGACGCGCGCTGGTTCGCCCCGCACGTGGCCTACACCATGGCCAAGTACGGGATGAGCATGTGCGTGCTCGGCATGGCGGAGGAGTTCCGCGAGGCCGGCATCGCCGTCAACGCGCTCTGGCCGCGGACCACCATCGCCACCTCGGCCATCCAGAACCTGCTCGGTGGGGACGAGGTGATGCAGCGCAGCCGCTCGGCGGACATCATGGCGGACGCGGCGCACGCCCTCCTCACGCGGCCCAGCCGCTCCTTCACGGGGCACTTCTGCGTGGACGAGGACGTGCTGCGCGCCGAGGGCGTCACCGACTTCTCGCGCTACAGCCCGCTGCCGGACAGCGAGCTCTTGCCGGACTTCTTCCTGTAGCGGGGCTCAGCGCTGCGACTGGGCGGTGAGGCGGCGCGAGGCGAGGTTCGCCTCGCTCATCTCCTCCTGGCGCTGCTTGGGGCTGGAGCGCCAGGGAAGGCTCGACGGCACGTTGCCACCACCCTGGCTGGCGTAGCCGATCATCTCCGGGAAGGCCGGGGTGTAGCGGCCGCCCGGGTCCGGCTCGCCCGTGACGCTCTGGCGGTTGCGGGGAATGACGATGCGCTTGCGCTCAGGGGTGCTCATGGGGTGCCACTCTCCCCGAAAGCGCAGGCCCTGGGTAGAGGGGAGCGTGCACGGAGAGGAGGGCGGCCGGGGCAGCGGGCGCTCCTCCTCGCTCCTGCGCGTCAGGGGCGCTTGCGGGCTGGCGCACGTCCCTGCCGCAGCGGCCAGTAGCGCCGGTGAAGCTCCAGCTGGAGGGGGTCCGCGTCGAGGGCCCGCTCGTACTCGGTGAGCGCCTGGGCCGCGTCACCACGCGCCTCCCAGGACGCGGCCGTCGCCTGGTGGATGCGGGAGCGGGCCTCCGCGCCCCGGTGCCTCTTGAGGAAGACGGCGCGCACCTCCGTCAGCTCGCTCGCCGTCACGCCCGCGGCGATGCAGCGGGCGACCCCAGCCCAGTTGGCACGCTCGGCGTCGTGGCGCAGGCGCGCGCTGGGCAGGGAGAGCACCGCCGCCGCGCGGCTCAGGCGCTCGGCGGCCGCCTCCGCCTCGTCGCGCTGTCGCATGGACAGCTTGCGGTCCTGGACACCGACGAGCGTCTGTTGCAGCTCCCGGACGCGCGCGCGCACCCGGTCGAACGGCGCGTCGAACGCGAGCCCGAGCAGCCTGTAGGGGTCGCTCCCTGCGGACGGACCGAGGGGCTCGAGCATCCGGTCCACGTGCGGCGCATCCGCGATGCGCGCAGCGGCCAGCGGGAGCGGCGTCTCCCCACGCGCGAACGTCTCCAGCTGGGCGCGCGCCTCCGGGCGCACCTCCACCAGCTGCATCCACGGGCCCTCGGGCAGTCCCCACTCGCGCCCCTGGCCGGCATCCACGCGGCCGACGACCTCCATCACCACGGGGGACTCCCCCAGGGGCAGCTGGAGCACCGCCGGCACCCGGGTGCGCAATGGCAGCGAGGTGCCCTCGTCCGCGAGGAGCAGTCCTCCTCCGCGCGTGAGCTGCATGCACGGAAGCGTGCGCGGGGGCTGGCCCGGGAGGCTCAGCTTCACGGTGAAGAGCTGCCGGGGGCTCGAGGGCGCGGGCGTGGAGAGAGGCGGGGGCGGGCGCGAAGGCGCCGGGGGCAGCTCCGTCGGGAGCACGGCCGCGAGCGCCCGCCATTCGTCGGCCAGGAGGGCGTTTCCTCCTGCGAGCCCTCCGCCGAACACGAGCGTCCCGCTGGAGGCGACCTCCCCCTTGGGCACAGGCGAGGAGACGCGCTCCACCCGCGCGGTCTGGGGCGCCGCGGGAGCGGGTGGTACGAAGGTCTGCTCCGCGGGAAGCGAGGTGTGACCCGCTCCGCCCCGCCGTCCCAGCGCTTCCTGGAGCGCGTCGCGAAATGCACCCGCGGAGGGGAAGCGGTCCTCGGGCCGCTTCGCGAGCGCACGGAGGATGATGTCGGAGAGCGCCACCGGGACATCCGGGTTCCGCTCCGCCGGAGCCACCGGTGCCTCCTGCTGGTGGGCCATCAGCACCGCGATCAGCGTGGGCCCAGTGAAGGGAAGCACGCCCGTCAGGAGCTCGTAGGCGATGACACCGAGCGCATACAGGTCCGCGCGGCCGTCCACCTCCGCGCCCTTCACCTGCTCGGGCGCCATGTACTCGGGAGTCCCGATGAGGGTGCCCGCCACCGTCTGGCCCAGGCGCACCCCTGCGTCGAGCACCTTGGCCACGCCGAAGTCGAGGATCTTCAACCGCTCTGCCGCCCCCTCCTCCGCAGGCAGGAGGAAGAGGTTGTCCGGCTTGAGGTCGCGGTGGACCACGCCCCGCACGTGCGCGGCCTCGAGCCCGGACAGCACCTGCTCGAGCAGCGCGCGCACCCGGGGCACCGGCAGCGGCTGTCCATGAAGCTGCGCGGACAGCGGAGTGCCCATCAGGTACTCCATGACGAGGAAGTGGAGGTCCGGCGGCTCGAAGCCGAGGTCCTCCATCGCGACGATGGACGGGTGGTCGATGCGACTGGCGGCCTCCGCCTCCGCACGGAAGCGCTTGAGGAGCCCCGGGTCCGCGGCCAGCGCCGGGTGCAGCACCTTCACCGCCCGCGCCCTCCCGCTGGCGTCCTGCGCCAGGTAGACCGAGCCCATCCCGCCCTGTCCGAGCCGACGCACGAGGAGGAGCTCGCCCACGTGACGCCCGGAGAGGTCCCGCTGCTCTCCCTGCTCGCGTGCCGTGCGAGGCGAGAGGACAGTGGGGCCCGTGGCATCCTGCGCTGCGCCGACGGCACAGGCCTCGGCGAGCGGATGCTCGTTGGAACAGATGGCGCAGCGCATGACCGACGGTGCACGGAGCACGTGCAGGTGTCCCCCCCCAGGAGAGCCGGCGAACGTCGGCGCCCACCATACAGCCTCCCACTCCCGCGCCACAATGGGGGTCGAGGTGCGATGTTCGATGTCGCTCCGTGTCAGCGGCACGGCGAAGGCGAACACGCGCCCCACAGCCCACGGCGTGCCTCCCTCGCTTGCTCCTCGAGCGCCTCATAGGCGGCCCGCTGCGCGCTTCCGGCGGGAGGAATGAACAGGACACAGCCGAGGCCGCGCTCCACGAGGAGTGCGTTCACCTCGCGACCGCTGACCGAGACGTAGGCGAGGAGACGCCCGTAGCGGTCCTCGCATGCCTCCCCGTAGGAGAGTGACACCTCGCGGCCCTCCACAAGCATGCGGTTGAGCTCGCGCGCCTCCGTGCCGAGGCACTCCTCCCCGGCCTTCCCTACCTCCGGGGTGTCCACGAGGAGATAGCGCACGACGTGTCCGTCCTCGAGCCGGACGGTGTCACCATCCACCACCTCCGCCACCACGCCGCGCGGGGGACCACATTCCAGGGACTCTCCCCCGCAGCCCAGATGGAGCAGCGCCAGAATCCACAGAGCCCGAAGGGCTCGGCTCCCCACTCTCCTCTCCCTCTGGGAGAGGGACGGGGTGAGGGGGCTGTGGGCCGGAGTTTCCCCATCACGGACACACATTCGGCCCCCCCGGGGTTCCCACCCCACCCTCCCCGTACGTGGGCGCAGCAGCGCTGGTGCAGAAGGCATCCAGCGCGTCGTTCCCGCTGGCGCTCCGGTACGCGGGACGCAGCTGGGCCGCCACGCCCTCGGTGGAGGCGCGGTAGCGGACCTCGTCGAGCAGCAGCTCTCCGTGCCACAGCTGCACCGCCCGGTCCGGCTCACCTTCCGTCGCGGCGTTGCCCAGGCTGAAGCCGAAGGTGGCGTCGACGTCCGTCAAGCCACCATTGAGCACCGCGTCCCGCTCGCGCGCCAGGACGAGGTGGCTCCCCGCTCGCACCGGGAGGCACACCTCCGCGGAGAGCGCGGTGCGCCCCGTGGCCGTCGCATTCGCGAGGCTCACGCCGTGGAGGTCCACGTCCCGCGAGACGTACACCTCCACGTACTCGCGGTCCGCGTCGCCTCCGAGCGGGTTCTGCATCAGCTCGTGGAGGACGAGGTCGCCCACGCCGGGGACCACGGGCGGACGACGGACGCCGCGCTCCGCGTCGAGGCAGCCTCCGACGCCCGCATCCGGCGTCGCCTGCGCGCACGACGTGTTGGGGTCGCCCGGTGTCCCGCGCTCGCCGCCGGGGCCACTCGAGGTGGCGTCGCACAGCACGCCAGGAGCGTCGTTGTCCTCCGGCGAGAGTCGCCCCGCGGGAAGCTGCGAGGCCACGCCCGCCTCACCGGTGCCGCGTGGAGGGAACACCATGCTGTCCACCACGCGGCCGCCGGCGCGAAGCACCAGGGTGCCCCCGGTGTTGGAGAGCGCCTGGGAGAAGGTGGCGCGCACGGGTGGCAAGCCGCCGTTGAGCCCGGGCTCCGCCCGCCGCGCGAGGAGCACGTGCTCGCCCTGCTCCACCGCGATGCAGCCCACTCCCTGGAGCGCGCCACCCGTCGCACCCTCCGTGCCGAGCGTCACTCCGTGGAGGTCCACCGCGCGCGTGGCGAAGAGCTCCACCCACTCACCCGCGGCGTCCTCCACCACCGCCGGGTTGGCCATCACCTCGGTGAGGACGAGGTCCCCCTCCAGCGGTGGCCGCACCTCGCGGAGGGTGCCCCCTCGCGCGTCGGTGCAGGTGGTGCCTCCATCGCCTCCCTCGCCGCCGTCCGGCGCCCGGACGCAGGGGGCATTGGGGCGCCCCGGACTCCCGAGCGCACCCTCCGCGAAGGGCTCGCGCGCATCGCAGAAGTGCGTCTCGTCGTCGTTGGAGAGCGCGTCCGGCGGGAGCGCGCCATCAAGCTCCCGCGCCGCACCCGTGCGGCCCACCTCCGCGTAGCGCACCTCGTCCAGCACTCTCCCGCCGCAGCGCACGCCCACCCGTCCACCACCGTTGGGCAGGTTTCCCAGCGCAGCTCCGTAGGAGTAGCCGAGGTGCGGCGGGAGAGGTGCGTCCAGCGGCGCGTCACCCAGCGCGAGCACGCCACCCGGTTGCAGCACCGGCGCGCCCACGAGGCGGTGGCGGCGCTCCTGCGAGCCGTCCGCACGCGCCGCGAAGAGCTCCAGTCCGTCGAGCTCCAGCGGCGCCCCCGTGGCGTTGGAGAGCTCGAGGTACTCCTTTCCGGTGTCGGTCCCCTCCGGGTCCTTCATCAGCTCGGTGAGGACGAGGTCTCCGGGCAGCCGGCCTTCGCATGGTCCGGCGTCGCCGGGAGCCCGGCCACAGGCGAGGTGAAGTGCAGCGAGCGTCGGCACCAGCAAGCGCAAGCGGAGGTTCATGGTGGGCTCCCGTCGGGGCGTGTCGGAGACGTCACCAACACGCCTCCACGTCGAGGTGAAAGCGGTGCTCCGGCCCGGGCGACCCCGGGGCGGTCGCGAGGTCGGGTGTGAGCCGGTAGCCGACGTGTGCGAGGAGCCCTGCGGGCGCGCGCCAGTCGACCTCCACGGTCCCGGTTGCGCCGTGCCCCTCGAGGTCTGGCGCGAGCAGGTCCGGCGCGCTCCAGCGCACGCGCGAGCGGATGCGGAGGAAGGCGCCCGGCCGCGCCGCCACCTCCAGGAGCGCGCTTCCACCTTGCGCGGGTGCTTCGCCTCCCGCGAGCTCGACAGCGTGGCGATACTGCACCGCCACGTCGAGCCACCTGGTGAGCCTCGCCCGGACGCGGACCGTGGCCCGGAGCGTGTCCGACCCGCACGACGGTGCGCCGCACGCAGCCTCCGTCACCTTGCGATGCGTCTGCTCGAGCAACACCGTGGGTGTGACGCCTCCGAGTGCGTCCCCGTCCGCGCGGAGTGACGACGAGATGCGGGGCAGGAATTGTCCATCCTCCGTGCGCAGCTCGTGCGACACATCCACGGTGCCGCGCAGGCGCCACGGCGCGAGCTGGTGCGTGAGCAGCGCGAGTCGCGCCCCTGCCTCGTTGCGCGCTCTGAGTCCCTCCTCCTCGTCCGGCGCTGCAGGAGGGCGTGCGTAGGGGTTGTCGTAGTCCGGGCCGTAGTAGCGCAGCTGGAGCTCCAGCTCCTCCGCGGGCCCGGAGAGGAGCGTGCGCTGGAGGAGCGCGACGTCGCCACCCCGTCCGCGGACGCTGTCGAAGGAGCGCGCTGCCTCCGCGAGGAGCGTGAAGAGTCCGAGTCCCAGGCCCCCATCCACACCCACCGCGCCGAACGGCCCACCGTCCGGAAGCCGCGACGACTCCTGGACGTCGAGGGATGCAGCCCCGGCGCGCCACAAGGGCGCCGCCGCGTACCCCGTCAAACCGACGTGCGCCTGCGGCCCGAGCTGCACGCTGACGTGGCCGCCCCCCGCCGCCTCGTCGAGGAGGCCGGGGAGTGCGCTTCGCGCGAGACGGCCTTCCGATGCACCCTCGACCGTGGCAGCGGGCGCCCGGCATGCGGCGTTCGTGCTGCGGGGCTCGGGGCAGCGCGCGCGGTCGACGAGCTCGGACGGCGAGAGCGTGCGTGGGGCGAGCGAGGCGAAGCCGGACGCGGAGAGTGTCACTCCGTGTGCGAGCTCGACGTTCCGCACGGAGGCGGCGAGCCCCCGGAAGCCATCGCGCCAGCGGAAGTCCGGAGTCGCCCGGGTGCCGTCACCCTGCGCGCCACAGCCTCCGTCCGCGTTCGCGCAGGAGGAGGCCGCTGAGGCGGGCGAGAGGACGGCGACGTCCGCGAGCGCGCCGTCGGGCTCGGGACGGCCCGTCGTGTCGAGCGTGAGGCGCTGCGCGAAGCCCACCCTGAAAGTGCCCGCGAGCACCTCCCAGCGCCCCAGGGCAACCCGCGCATACCCGCGGGGCAGCTGGAGAGAGAGGACGGGCGGCGTGGTCCACAGCTCATGCCTCGCCTCGTCCCACCGCACCTCGCCGGGCTGCTGGCGCGTGGACGCGAGCACGAGGCCGGCCGACAGCCAGGTGCCCACT
>JAKEEX010000614.1 GCA_022616315.1 Myxococcaceae bacterium | reverse complement strand
GACGCGGCCCGTACACCCGTGCGCCCCCAAGGTCCCCCTTCCCCCCAGAGCGCCCGCCCCTCACCTCGCGGCGGTGGCACCTGCACGCCGGCGGCAGCCAGAGCGCCCGAAGGCCAGCACGGGAGCGCTCACTCACGCTCACCCGCGGGGCACCGTGCCTCCCACACCCCTGCCGACCTCATCCGCGCCGTGGAAGAGCTTCTCTGGGAAGGGACCCAGTCATACTTCTCCGGGGGAGAGGAGATGCTTCGTCACTCCGTCCCGGTGGACGCGCCCTGGCGGCGCCCGAGCACGGTCGCGAGGAGCTCCGCGCGGCTGGACACGTGGAAGTGGCGGTAGAGCTTCTTCACGTAGTCGTGGACGGTGTGGCTGCTGAGGTTCAGCTGGGCCGCCACCTCCTTCTCGCTCGCTCCGGCCAGGAGACACTCCAGCGTCTGCTGCATGCGGGGAGACAGCCCCTCGACGCGCACCGCGCCGCTCTGCATCGGGGGCAGCGTCAACCCGCGCGTCAGCAGGGGCGTTCCGGGGTCCGCCCCATTGCGTGCCTGCAGCGGCCCTCCCACCTCGGGAGGCAGGTGCTCGCAGGAGAGGAACGCGCCGCCCTCGGCCCGCGTCCGCGCCGCCCCCAGCACCGCCTCCAGCTGGCGCACGTTGCCGGGCCAGTCGAAGAGGGAGAGCGCCTCCGCTGCGTCCGCCGACAGGAGGGGCGCGGTGCCCCTCCTCTCGAGCAGCGCCCGCGCGATGGGCACCACGTCCTCCCGCCGGGCACGAAGGGGAGGCAGCTCCAGCGTCCAGCCCGCGAGCCGCGCCAGGAGGTCCACGCGGAGGGTCCCCGTGCGCACCGCGTCCTCGGGAGGGCGCTGCAGCCCGCACACCAGGCGCACGTTCAACCTCGGCGTCCAGCTCCCCTCGAGCACGCGCAGGAGCCGCTCCTGCACCTCCAGGGGCAGCGCATCCAGTCCGTCCAGGAAGAGCGTTCCTCCCTGCGCTTCGGCGTAGCGTCCCGCCGGCGAGGCGACGGTGTCCGTGCGGCCGAAGAGGTGAAGCGCCGCGCCGTCCCGCGAGAGCGCGGCACACGGCACCGCGACGAGGGGTCCCGTGCGCCCGCTGCGTGCGTGGAGCAGCTCGGCCACGCGCGCCTTTCCCGTGCCCGGCTCGCCCAGGAGGAGCACCGGCACCGGCATTGCGGCCGCGCGGCCCACGTCTCCACGGACGCGCTGCATCTCGCGGCTCGGGCCGAGGAGGGGCGGAGCCTCGTCCTCCCGCGCGCCCGGCTCGTCCACCGCGTCACGGAAGACGAGCACGCAGCGGCCCACCCGGACCACCGAGCCATCCGAGAGCACGGCGCGCTCCACCCGCTGCCCGTCCACGAAGGTGCCGTTGCGGCTGCCCTGGTCCGCGAGCACCCACGCCCCGTCCCCGGACTCGCGCGTGAGGAGCACGTGGAGGCGCGACACCTCGGGGTCCGCCAGCACCCAGCCGCCCGGGTGCACCTCGCGGCCGATGGCCACGGGCTCCCTGCCGAGCACGAGCCGCGTCCGGCCGTCACCCGGGGTGCCGAACACGAGCCACAGCTCGCTGGTGCGCAGCGGACGGACGAGGCGCTCGCCCAGGGCAGTGACGGTGGTCTGACCCGCGTGACGGATGGTGCTCCTCCGAGCTCGCGTGGGACAGTAACACGCCCCTCCGCTCACCCCGCACCCGAAGCCCGCGCCCGTCCGTCACGCGCGCGCGCCGCTCCTCGGGCCGGAGCCCTGGCCACGTGTGCGCTGTGGGCGTCCTCCTCACCCCGCCTTCGCCAGCACATCCACGGGCACCGGCGGGACGGGAAGCTCCACCTCGAAGCGCGAGCCCCTCTCCGGAGCGCTCTCCACGCGGATGGTGCCCCCCATGGCGCAGACGATCTCGCGCACGATCCACAGCCCCAGGCCCAGGCCCGGGTAGTTGCGCGCCGAGGCCGCGCGCTCGAAGCGGTTGAAGATGCGCCCCTGCGCCTCGGGGGCGATGCCCACCCCCTCGTCCTTCACGGTGAGGAGCGCCGCCTCTCCGCGCCGCTCGAGCACCACGGTCACCGGCTTGCCCGCGCCGTACTTGAGCGCGTTGGAGAGCAGGTTCGTCACCACCTGCTCGAGCCGGAGCCCGTCCCACAGGCCCACGAGCGCCTCGGGGCCGGAGCAGGAGACGGCACAGCCGACCCGCTCGGCCTCCTCGCGCGAGCGGGCCACGGTCTCGCGCACCAGCGCCGCGAGGTCGAGCGGCGAGGGCTTCAGCGACGGGGGCCCGGAGGCCATGCGGGTGACGTCGAGCAGGTCCTCCGCGAGCCTGTCCAGCTTCGCCGCCTGGCGCCGCACCGCCTCCAGCTCACCGAGCAACGGCTCACGTCCGGAAGCCTCCTGCTGGCGCACCGTCCGCTCCAGCCTCTGCACGCGCAGGAGCAGCGCCGTGAGCGGCGTCTTCAGCTCGTGGCTGGCCACCGAGAGGAAGTCGTCCCGCGCACGCACAGCCGCCTGCAGCGCGTGCTCCGCCTGCTCGAGGCGCGCGTTCTTCTCCTCCAGCGCGTGCGCGTGCACGCTGAGCACCCGGAACATCCCGCGCCAGTGCCCGTGCGCGAGCGCCCCGAGCACTGCCAGGAGGAACAGGAGCCCATACGCCCACCGCGTGGGGCCTGGCTCGAGCACGTGTGCCGCCATGAGCAGGTCGTGCACGTCACCCACCGCGTAGCCCAGGAGCCCGAGGAGGAACACGCGCGCCGTCCGCTGTCCCCGCCACGCTTCGTGGACCGCGACCCATCCCGTGGCGAGCAGCAGCACGGGCTTCGCCACGGCGTCGTAGGCGATTCCCACCGGGTCGAAGGTCCAGAAGTCCACGAGCAGGGCTGCGTGCAGCAGCAGCCCCAGCCCGAGGGCGGCACGGCTCAACCAGGCAAACCACCGGCGGCCGTTGCCGAAGAGCGACTCGGCCAGCGCGCACAGCGCCGCCGGCCCCAGCGTGAAGCCGAGCCAGTGCAGGCGGTACCAGGCGCCCGGGGCGTTCCAGAACAGCAGGCGGACGTCGCACGCGGCCACCAGCACCACGCCCCACGCCAGCGCGGACACACCGAACCACAGGAGCGGCCGCTGCTCGCGCGAGCGCACCCCGGGGATGAGCGCCACGCTGCCCAGGCACACGCAGAGCAGCCCGATGAGCACCACGTCCAGCTGCGAGGTGGCGACGTCCTTCAGCAGATCACTGCGCGCGCCGAGGGACACGCGCCCGTAGGGGCCCAGGTCCATCGGGTCCCGCGAGTGCACCCGGAGCGCGAGCACCTTCCCCGCGGCGTCGGGCGGCAGCTGGACCAGGTGCCACGGCATCCCCGGGCAGTCGCGCGAGAAGGGAGGCCAGAGCTGTCCGTAGGTCGACAGCAGGCGACCCTCGAGGTAGACCTCGAAGTCGGTGTCCACGTGCTCGATGAAGAGTGCGGGGTGGGGCCATTCGCCCTCGGGCAGGCGCACGTGGAACCAGGCCAGCCGGTCACCCTCGCGGCCCTCCGGAGGCATCCCCAGGACGATGGGTGTCCAGCCCGGAGTCCCCGGCGCCTCGCTCGCGACGTCCGTGGGGACGTCACCCTCGCGGGCCCAGCGTGACTCCCAGCCCTCCACGACGGAGGCCGGCGGCGGCGCGCCCGAATCCAGCGAGGGCGCAGGCTCGCAGGCGGCGAGCACCGCCCCCAGGGAGACGAGAAGGATGCGCTTCCTTCGCCAAAGTGCTCGCACCCGCACGCGCATGCCTCCGGTTGTAATCCCACACCGGAGACACGGTCCATCGGGTCCGTTGCACCCACCCTCCCCTCACCCCCCTGGATAGGGCCAGGGTGAGGGGGCTGTGCAACCGCGCAATCCTATGAGGACAAAGGACGTTCCTTCGTCCCCCTACCGCCCTACCACTTCGAGTACGTGCGCTGGCTGCGGGAGCGGGGAACGCCCCCGGCCGCGGCGGGACGCGCAGCACCGTTCCCACCCTCCGGCGGAGACGACGCCCGTGGCACATCCGCGCGCATCGGCGCCCCGGAGGACGCGGAGGGCGAGCGCCCTGCCCCGCCCCGTCCACCGCGCTGACGCCGCGAGCCTCCACCGGGCCTCTGCGCCTGCTGCGGACCCGGCCGCGAGCCCCTGCCCTGCTGGGTCGGTGGCTGGGCGCGACGCACCACCGTCTCCTCCGCGGCACGGACGGACGCCGGGAGGGGGGCACCCGGACGGAACGGATGGTCGTCCACCACGGGCACGCTGCGGCGGATGGTCCGCTCGATGTCCTTGAGGTACGCGCGCTCGTCGCCGTCACAGAAGGAGAGCGCTATCCCACGGGCCCCCGCGCGGCCCGTGCGGCCGATGCGGTGCACGTACTGCTCCGGCACGTTGGGCAGCTCGAAGTTGACCACGTGCGACAGCCCGTCGATGTCGATGCCGCGGGCCGCGATGTCCGTGGCCACCAGCACGCGGATGGCGCTGCTCTTGAAGTCGCCGAGGGCACGCTCGCGTGCGTTCTGGGACTTGTTGCCGTGGATTGCGGCCGAGGGGATGCCCGCCTTGTTGAGCTGCTCGGCCACGCGGTTGGCGCCGTGCTTGGTGCGCGTGAAGACGAGCGTGCGCGCCATGGCCGCGTCGTTCAGGAGGTGCACCAGGAGGTGCCGCTTCAGCGCCTGCGCCACGTGGTAGATGCGCTGCTCCACGGTCTCCGCGGTGGAGGACACGGGCGTCACCTCCACGCGCTCCGGCTGCACCAGGATGCGCTGCGAGAGCTCCTGGATGTCCGGCGGCATGGTGGCGGAGAAGAAGAGCGTCTGCCGCTTCTGCGGGAGCGCCTTGATGACGCGCCGCACGTCGGGCAGGAAGCCCATGTCCAGCATCCGGTCCGCCTCGTCGAGCACGAAAACCTCGACCGCGCTGTAGGAGAGGAAGCCCTGCTGCATCAGGTCGAGGAGGCGGCCCGGCGTGGCCACCAGGATGTCCACGCCCCGCTGCAGCGCCTTCTCCTGTGCGGACTGCCCCACCCCGCCGAAGATGACGGTGTGGTTGAGGCCCGTGTGACGGCCGTAGGAGGCGAAGCTCTCACCAATCTGATTGGCGAGCTCGCGCGTGGGCGTGAGGATGAGCGCGCGGATGGGGCGCCGCGCACCGGGGGAGGCCGGCCGGCTCTGCGACAGCCTCTGGAGGATGGGCAGCGCGAAGGCCGCGGTCTTTCCGGTGCCCGTCTGCGCGACACCGAGGAGGTCGCGCCCGAGGAGCGCGGGAGGGATGGCCCTCGCCTGGATGGGCGTGGGCGTGGAGTAGCCCTCCTCCTGCACGGCGCGCAGGAGGGGCTCGGACAGCTTCAGGTCGTTGAACGTCATTCTTGGATTTCAGGACCGACCTGACGCGGGCGCTCCACTCTGGGCGCCATGGGAAATGCGGGTCGGTGGCTTCTTCGGTCCTCAACCGCTGGACCGACGGTGGGCATTTCCCCGCCCGCCTGAGAGGGGGGCGAGCGTCTGCCGCTGCAGCACGGTGGCTAGCACGGAGGCAGGGCCGTGGGAAGCCGGAGCCGTGGGAGGGCGGTGCTTCGAGACCCTCCACCCACGGCCCGTCTGCTCAGGGAGCGAGCGCCGCCTCGCACTTGCGGCACAGCTCGTGCCCGGGCGTGCCGACCTGCACGTCGTAGGTCCAGCAGCGGGGGCACTTCTGTCCCTCCGCCTCACGGACCTCGGCCGTGACGGTGGACCCGGCACCGACTGCCTGCGCGAGCTCCAGCGCCTGGGCCCCGGCGCCCGCTGCCTCTGCGAGCTTCACCTGGCTGACGATGAACAGCCCGGGCAGCTCCGCGAGGTGCGCCTCGAGCAGCGCGCGCGCGGGCCCCGTCGCGGTGAGCACCACCTGTGCCTCCACGGAGGCGCCGATTCGCTTTTCGCGCCGGGCCGCCTCGAGCAGCCCCTGCACCGCGCTGCGCACGGCGAAGAGCTTCTCGTGGAGCGCGACCACGGCCTCGTCCTTCGCGTCCGCCGCGGCCGCGGGCATCCCCGCGAAGAACACGCTCTCCTCGCGCTTGCCGGGCAGGTACCCGTAGGCCTCCTCCGCGGTGAAGCTCATGAGCGGCGCGAGCAGCCGGAGGAGCGTGTCCGCGATCTCGTGGAGCACGGTCTGCGCGCTCCGCCGCGCGAGGCCGTTCGCCTTCGAGGTGTAGAGCCGATCCTTGAGGATGTCGAAGTAGAGGGCGGACAGGTCCACCGCGCAGAAGTCCACCACCGCCGCGAAGACGAGGTGGAACTCGTACGCCTCGTAGGCCTTACGCACGCGCGCCACCAGGTCCGCCAGGCGCGCCCTCGCCCAGCGGTCCAGCGGCAGGAGGTCCGCGCGCGGCACGGCGTCCTTCGCGGGGTCGAAGTCGTAGAGGTTGCTCAGCGCGTACCGCAGCGTGTTGCGGATCTTCCGGTAGGCCTCGGAGAGGCCCTTGAGGATGGTGTCCGACAGCCGCACGTCGTCCCGGTAGTCCGAGGCCGCAACCCACAGGCGCAGCACCTCGGCGCCGTACTGGCTGATGACCTTCTCCGGAGGGACGACGTTGCCCTTCGACTTTGACATCTTCTCGCCGGCGGCATCCACGACGAAGCCGTGCGTCAGGCACGTCTTGTACGGCGGCTGTCCCCGCGTCCCCACGCTCACGAGCAGCGACGAGTGGAACCACCCGCGGTGCTGGTCACTGCCCTCGAGGTAGAGGTCCACCTGCTTCGCCCCGAGCCGCTTCTCCATGACCGCAGAGAAGGAGCACGCGGAGTCGAACCACACGTCCAGGATGTCCGTCTCCCGCCGCCACTCGGACTTCCCGCACTCCGGGCACTTGAAGTCCGGCGACGGGAGGAACTCGGTGACGGGCGTGGAGTACCACACGCCCGCGCCGGACTTCTCCACGCGGTCCGCCACCTTGAGCATCAGCTCCTCGGTGACGTGCGCGTGGTCGCACCCCTCGCACATGGCCACGGGGATGGGCACGCCCCAGGTGCGCTGGCGGGAGATGGTCCAGTCCGGCCGGTTCTCCAGCATGCCGGTGATGCGGTGCTCGCCCCACGTGGGCACCCACTTCACCTGCTTGATGGCGTCGAGCGCATGCTTGCGCAGCTCCGTCCCCGGCATGTCCATGGGGATGAACCACTGGTGCGTGGCGCGGTAGATGACGGGGTTGTGGCAGCGCCAGCAGTGCGGATAGCTGGTGTCCACCGAGGCGTCGCGGTCGTTGAGCAGCTCGCCGCGGTCCGCGAGCATCCCCATGATGAGCGGGTTCGCCTGAAGCACCTTCTGGCCCGCGAGGCCCACCTTCTCGAGGAATGGGTTCTCCTCGTAGCGGCCATCGTTGCGGACCGGGTTGTACGCCTCGAGGCCGTACTTGAGGCCCACGAGGTAGTCGTCCGGGCCGTGGCCGGGCGCGGTGTGGACCAGGCCCGTGCCCGCCTCCAGCGTCACGTGCTCTCCGAGGATGACCCTGCGCACACGTTCGTCGTCGAGGAACGGGTGCGCGTATTCGAGTCCCTCGAGCTGCGTCCCTTGCGCGTACCCGAGGATGCGCGAGGGGTCCACCAGCGCCGCGGCGGAGACCTCACCTCCGGGGAGCGGCACGGACTTCACGGCGAGCTCGTCCGCCTTCACCTCGGCGAGCACCCTGGGCAGCAGCTCCTTGGCCACCACCACGACGCGCTCGCCCAGCTGGTAGAAGACGTACTCGAGCTCCGGGTGGACGGCGATGGCGAGGTTGGCCGGCAACGTCCAGGGCGTGGTGGTCCAGATGACGAGGTCCACTTTGCGTCCGGACAGCTGGGGGAACTCGCGCGCCACGGCGTCCGCGTTCGCACGGAAGGCGACGTAGGCCGAGGGCGTCTTCAGGGTGTCGTACTCCACCTCGGCCTCGGCGAGCGCCGTCTGGTCCGCGAGGCACCAGTACACCGGCTTCTTCTTCCGGTAGAGCATGCCTCGCGCGGCGAACTTCGCGAGCTCGCGGATCTCCTGCGCCTCGTAGGCGAAGTCGAGCGTGAGGTAGGGCGCGTCGTAGCGGGCGAAGAGGCCCATGCGCTTCTGCTCTTCTGCCTGGATGCCCACGAACTCCAGGGCGTACGCACGGCACCTCTCGAGGAACTCCTCGCGGCCGAGCGTGCGCTTGTCGATCTTCTTCTCCTTGAGGCGCTTCTCGACGGCCTGCTCGATGGGGAGCCCGTGCGTGTCCCAGCCGGGGATGTACTCGCACCGCTGGCCCGCCATGTTGCGGTACTTCACCACGATGTCCTTGAGGACCTTGTTGAGCGCGTGGCCCTGGTGCAGGTGCCCGTTGGCGTAGGGCGGACCGTCGTGGAAGAAGAAGGAGGGCGCGCCGTCGTTGCGCGAGAGAAGGGCCTTGTAGGTGCCCTTCTCCTCCCACCAGGCGAGCAGGCGTGGCTCGAGTTGGGAGAGGTTCCCCTTCATGGGGAAGTCCGTCTTCGGAAGGTTGACCGTGTCCTTGTACTTCGCCTCGGTGGTTTGGCCCGTCGTGGCCTTGCCGGTGTCGCTCATGGGAGACGGCCCGTAACACGCTGCGACGGGGGCGGCAACGCGCCATCTCTCCCCTCTCTCCCCTCTCCCTCTGGGAGAGGGACAGGGTGAGGGGGCTGTGGACGCTCATCCTAGTACGACACGGGTCCACGTCGCCCGGTGTCACCGCACGCTCTCACCTCGGCGGGGCGCCTATTGATCGTCACCTCCTCGTCACCCTAGCCTCCTCTTCGACTCAGGGGAGTTTCCATCAGGCGTCAATCCGAGGAGGGAGTCTTGAACCGTTTCGCCCTACAGGGAGCAAAGGCCTGTTTCGCGGCCTGCGCCTTGCTCGTGTCGTCACTGGCCCTTGCACAGGACACCAGTGCCATCACAGGCAAGGTGCTGGACTCGGCCACGAAGAAGGCGGTCGCGGACGTCGTGGTGACCGCGTCGTCGCCGAGCCTCGCGGCCGAGCAGATGGCCGTGACGGGCAAGGATGGCGCGTACAGCATCCCCAACCTGCCGGTCGGTGACTACGCGCTGCGCTTCGAGAGCTCGAAGCACCAGCCCTTCTCGCGCAGCGGCGTGAGCGTGCGCGCGGGCACGACGGTGAAGTACGACGTCGAGCTCATCCCCGAGGAGGGCCTGAGCGAGGAGCTGGTCGTCACCGGCTCGCGCATCCCGCGTCCCGAGATCGACAAGGCGGCGCCGGTGACGGTGCTCAGCAGGGCGAAGATCGAGACGTCCGGCAAGGCGTCCATCGGCGACATCCTCCAGACGCTGCCCGAGCAGGGCAACGCGATGAACACCCAGATGAACAATGGTGGTGACGGCTCCACACGCGTGAACCTGCGTGGCCTCGGTGAGAACCGCACGCTGGTCCTCCTCAACGGCCGCCGCCACGTGGCCGGTGGCACGGGCGCGGACGCCACGGTGGACCTCAACACCATCCCAACCCAGGCCATCGAGCGCATCGAGGTGCTGAAGGACGGCGCGTCCGCGGTCTACGGCTCGGACGCCATCTCGGGCGTGGTGAACGTCATCACCCGCAAGGACTACGCCGGCACCGAGCTGAACGCCTTCACTGGTATCTCCCAGCATGGCGACGGCGAGTTCGTGGACCTGAGCGTCACCATGGGCCAGGCCTCCGCGCGCGGGAACATCCTGTTCTCCGCGGGCTTCTACAAGCAGAACCCCACCTGGGCCGGCGACCGCGACTTCAGCAAGTTCGACCGCTGGTACTACTGGGACAGCCGCATGGTGGAGACGTCCGGCAGCTCCGCGGTGCCCTGGACGTACATCGTTCCGACCATGAACCCCGACGGCACCGACGCCGAGGCCGGTGGCAACCAGGCGTGGGAAGACCTGAAGTCGAACTACGACCTCCTGGATGCGTATGCCATCACGCGCGGCCCGGAGAACGGCGCCTGGCGTCCGTTCAACTTCGGCGGCGTCGAGGGGGCCGGCGGTGACTACTACAACTACCAGCCCGCGAACTACCTGGTGACGCCGATGCAGCGTGCGAACGTCTTCGCCACGGGCGGCATCAATCTGGGTGAGTCCGCGCGTGCGTTCTTCGAGGCGTCCTACACCAACCGCCAGTCCGCGCAGAAGCTCGCGCCCGAGGCGCTGTGGCTGGACGACGCGGGGCTCACCGTCTCCAAGGACAACATCTACAACCCGTTCGCCCGTGACTTCGAGTACGTGCGCCGTCGCATGGAGGAGTTCGGCAACCGCGACT
>JAKEEX010000613.1 GCA_022616315.1 Myxococcaceae bacterium | reverse complement strand
CGGGCCTGCGCGTCCTCCTGGGCGAGCTGATGCTGGTGGAGGAGGGCGGCGCACAGCGACGCGTCGTCGCGGGCGATGCGCTCGACTTCACGCTCGGCGAGCCCGGAGACGGCGGTGCCGCGGCCCGTGTGGAGCCGGCACGGTCCGAGCCACTGGAGCTGCGCCTGTCCACGCTGCGCGGTGCACCGAGCATGCGCACGCAGGGAGCGGAGGACTTCGTCCCCGCTCCGCGCGAGCCGACGCCCGTGAGAGAAGGTACGGCGGTGCGCGTGCCCTCCGGCGCCGGTGCGATGCTCGCCGGTCGCTCCCTCCGTGCGCAGCTGGCGAGCAGGAGCGAGGGGAGCGTCGGCGCGGCCACGGGCACTCCCTCGGGGGACACCTATGCGCTCGCGCTCCGGTCGGGCGGTGTGGAGCTGGACTTCGCGGAAGGGGGGAAGCACCGGCTCACCCTCACCGGAGCGGGCGGGGCGCTGGAGGTGGCGGTGGGCGAGGAGACGTCCGCCGCGGTGACGCAGAGGCCCGGTGGCACCTCGCTCACGGTGCGCGCGGGGCAGGCACAGGTGTCCTCGGGTGGCCAGGCGCACACGGTCCGCGCCGGCGAGGTGGCGGAGCTGACGGCCTCGGGCCTGACGGTGCAGCCGCGGCCTGCGCCCACCCTGGTCCTCCCCGCCCGGGACCACCTCCGCGTGTACGCCAACGCCCTGCGCGAGGTGGGCCTCTCGCTCGGCCGTGAGGCCGGTGCGGCAGTGCGCGTGGAGGTGGCCACGGACGCCTCCTTCCGCGAACCCGTGCTGGCCGGGCGCGTGGAGACGGACCACGTGGTGGTGCCCGCTCCGGCGCGAGGGGACCTGCACTGGCGCACGCTGGGCGCGGACGGAGCCGAGGTGTCGAAGGGACACGCGCGCTTCCTTCCGGACCGTGCGCGGGGCGAGGGTGCACACCCTCACGCGGAGATTGCGGAGACGGGGCAGCGCGCCGCCGTCTACTTCCAGGGGGCGTCGCCCTCGCTCACGTTCGCCTACGCGGCGCACCCCGGCGCGCACGGCTACCGCGTGCGGGTGTACCGGGAGGGTGCGCTCGGGCAGCCGGTGCTGGAGCGCAAGGCCTCCGGCACCCGGTCCACGCTGGAAGCGGGCGCGCTGAGCGAAGGCCGATACCTGTGGCACGCCGTCCCGGTGGACACGCGTGGCGCGGAGCTGGCGGGAGGGCGGATGAACCGGCTGGAGCTCAGCTACGACAACGCGCGCCGCACGCTCGTCCTCCAGCGTCCCCGTCGCGTCGAGCGCGCAGACGGGCGCAACATCGAGGTCCGCGGTGTGGCCCCGCTCGGCATGCGGCTCTTCCTCGGCGAGGAGCCCGTTGCGCTGGACGCCAAGGGCCGCTTCTCCTTGCGCACCGCTCCCGTGGAGGCGCTCGTCTTCCGCCTCGTCTCCGCCGATGGGAGCGAGGCGTACTGGGTGCGTTCCCTCGGGGAGCCACGGCGGAGCCGATGAAGCCCATTCCCCTCACACGTCCGGCGACACCGGAGCCGCTGCAGCGCTTCGGCAAGAGCTACTACCTCGTGCGCACGCTCGCCGAGGGTGGCATGGCGGAGCTCTTCCTCGCCAAGCAGGTGGGGGCGGAGGGCTTCGAGCGCGACGTCGTCATCAAGCGCATGCTGCCGCACCTGTCGCGGCACCAGGAGTTCGTGGAGATGTTCCTGGACGAGGCGCGGCTGGCGGCCCGGCTCTTCCATCCGAACATCGTGCAGATCACCGACCTCGGCTCTGCCGAGGGCAGCTACTTCCTGTGCATGGAGTACCTGCCGGGCGAGGACCTGGAGGCGCTCATCGCCGCGGCCTCGCGCCGGGGCGAGCCGGTGCCGGTGGGCGTTGCGACGCGCATCGTCCTCTCCGCGTGCGAGGGGCTGGAGTTCGCGCACGGGTACCACGAGGGTGGGCGGGCGGTGAACCTGGTGCACCGCGACGTGTCCCCCTCCAACGTCCTCGTCACGTACCAGGGCACGGTGAAGGTGGTGGACTTCGGGATTGCGAAGGCCTCCTCCAGGCTGGGGCAGACGCAGCCGGGGATGCTGAAGGGCAAGCTCGGGTACATGTCCCCGGAGCAGGCGCGGAGCGAGCCGCTGGATGGGAGGAGCGACCTCTTCTCGCTCGGCGTCACCTTCTACGAGCTGCTCACCGGCCAGCGCGTCTTCCTGCGCGACACCGAGCTCGGCGTGCTGCTCGCGCTCATGGAGCGGCCGGTGCCGCCGGTGCGCTCGCTGCGGCCGGACGTCCCGGAGGCGCTGGAGCGCATCGTCATGCGCGCGCTGGAGCGCAACCGCGAGCAGCGCTACCAGAGTGCGACGGAGCTGCGCGCGGACCTGGAGTCCTTCCTCGCGGGGTGCTCGTCCGTGCCGGGAAGCACGCAGGTGGCGCAGTACCTGCGGTCGCTCTTCGGGGAGGAGCAGGCGCGGAGCCGCACGCAGCTGCCCCGGCTCGAGGAGCTGAGGGCGTCGGGCGTGATGCCGGCTCCGCCAGAGCGTGAGGACTTCGGAGACGCGCCGACGCTGGTGCGCAAGCCGGCGCCTGAAGGCCGCAGCACGCCGCAGGCTCCCGTTGCACACGGGGGCGCGGGCCTTCGTGGAGCAGCGCTGGGCGCGCTTGGCGCCGTGCTGGTCCTCGGGGCCGGAGCCGCGGCACTTCTCATGGCGAAGCCGCACCTGCTCGCGGGCACGCAGGCACCTGCGCCAACTTCCCCTCTCCCTCTGGGAGAGGGACAGGGTGAGGGGGTTGTGCAACCCGGCGACGCAGTCACCGAGCAATCACCTGCCGCTGCGGATGAAGCACCACCCGCCGCGGAGGCGAAAGCGCCAGCCGTCACAGCGGAAGCCCCCGTCGCTGCGAGTGAGGGGAACACGACCGCCGAGACAACACCATCGGACGCGAAAGCCGCATCCAAGCAGGACACGAGCCCCAAGGTGCTCCCCGCGACGGTCAATCGCAGCACAGACCGCGAAACCCGTACGGTGGAGCTGACCCAGACACTGGTGAAGCGCACATTCCGGCGCCACTCCACCAGCATCATCGCCTGCGCCAAGGCACACGAGACGGAGCTGCCCGCGGACGGAGCGGTCCACATGGAGTTCACCATCCGCAACAGCGGGCGAGTGGAGCAGGTGGGCCCAGCAGAGACGTCGAAGTCCCTCGCGAGCACAGCGCTGGTCCAGTGCCTCCAGGACGCACT
>JAKEEX010000612.1 GCA_022616315.1 Myxococcaceae bacterium | reverse complement strand
TGCAGCTGCCCGAGCACCCGCGCCAGGTCCTCCTCCTTCAGGCGTCCGAGCTCCACGAGGTTCGTGCCCAGGCGACCGCCGTGCACCACCTGGGCCGCGAGTGCCTCCTGGAGCTGCTCCTGCGTGATGAGCTTCTCTGCGAGGAGGCGGTCACCGAGGCGCATGCGAGCCGATTTCTATCCGTGCGCCGCGCACCTCCACAAGACCACACGCGATGCTCAGGGCGCGTCCTCCGGGTGATGGCTGAGCCCGATGCGGTTGCCCTCGGGGTCTCGCACGTACAGCGTCCAGCGCGTCCGGTGCACCACCTCCACACCGTGGCGCGCGAGGTGCGACTCCACGCTCGCGCGCTCCTGCGCGCGGATGCGCAGGGCGAGGAGGAGCCAGCCGGGGGTCGCATCCCGGAAGGGTGTCGGTCTGGGCAGCTCTCCCGTCTCCTCGAGCGCGAGGAATCCCCCTCCGGGGACGTCCAGCCAGATGCTCCGGAGGCTGCCGTCCTCGCGGTGATGGCGGTCCCGCTCTGACAGGCCGAGCACGTCCCGGTAGAACGCCAGCGCGCGCCCGAGGTCGTGGACCTGGACGGCGAGGTGGTGGAAGCCGAGCGTGTGCATGGACGGGGATTGTTCCCGGTCGGCAGCTGTCCGGTCGGAGGAAATTGACTCTGCACGAGTGTTCAGGGAGAGTCGGGCACTGAAAGCGCGTTGCGTACCGCAGCCTGCCTGCACGGAAGGGGGCCAGCCATGGAAGAGCTGACCGAGCGCCAGAGAGAGATCCTCCAGTTCATCGTCCGCGAGACGGAGCTTCGCGGCTTCCCTCCCACCATCCGCGAGATCGGCGAGGAGATGGACATCCGCTCCACCAACGGAGTGAACGACCACCTCAAGGCGCTCGAGCGCAAGGGCTACCTCCTGCGCGGGGAGCAGCAGAGCCGGTCCCTCGTGCCCACCAAGCGCGCGCGGATGATCCTCGGACTGGGCGCGAAGAAGAGCCCGGACATCGTGGAGGTGCCCGTGCTCGGCAAGGTGGCCGCGGGCGCGCCGCTGCTCGCCACGGAGAACGTGGAGGACTCCGTCAAGATCGACAGCTTCTTCCTCGGGGGCAACGGGCGCGAGGTGTTCGCCCTCCGGGTCAAGGGCAGCTCGATGATCGAAGACGGCATCTTCGACGGGGACTACCTCTTCGTGCGCAAGGCGCCTTCGGCCCGCGCGGGCGACATCGTGGTGGCGCTCATCGAGGACGAGGCGACCGTCAAGCGCTACTACCCGGAAGCGGACCGCATCCGCTTCCAGCCCGCCAACGCCACCATGCAGCCCATCTACGTGAACCGCACGGACTTCCGGTCCACGATGATCCTCGGCCTCGTGGTGGGCGTGTACCGGAAGATGCCGGAAGCGCGGGCCTGAGCACGGCACCCGGGGAGGGCTTCATCCGAACTGGAGCGTGAAGCCCACGCTGAGCTCCAGGTTGAAGCCCCCGTCCGTCCCGCCCCCCGTGATGCCCAGCACCGTCTGGGCCATGTTGGTGCGACCCTCCACCACGACGAGGAGCGCCGGCATGAGCCGGAGCTGAACTCCACCCAGCACGTGGAGCGCCGGGAGCGGACCCGTCTCGCGGATGAAGCCGAAGGGGCCGAACGCCAGCTGGATTCCGAGGCCCAGGCCCCAGTACGGCTGGAGGAACGGCGTGACGTCGTAGAGGTGGCGCGCGCCCGCGATGCCGGGCACCACGTGGAGCCCCGCACTCTGGGGGACCCCCTCCTGCGTCGCCCCCCACTGCAGGCCCACCTGGAGGAAGCCCACCCACTCGGGGTGGAAGCGGACGCCAAGCTCGAGCTCACCGCCGGGAGTGAGCGTCCCGGTCGGGCGGACGAGCGCGCTCCCCACGCGCAGTCCGAGCGAGAACGTGCCCGGCGCTGGCGGCATGGCATCCAGACGAAGCAGCGGATTGATGCTGGGTGCGGGCAGCCCCAGGGCCCGGGCGAGGAGGTCCGCCACCAGGCGTGCCGCGGACGGGAGCTCCGATGCGTGCGTCACCTCCACACGCGGGCGGGGCGTCGGCACGGTCCCCTTCGCATCCACCGCGCTCGCGGTGAGGACATAGCGCTCGCCGAAGCGGTCCAACCTTCCCGTCACCACGAAGCGCGCGCTTCCGAGCTTCTCCGGGCCGTCCCCGCACTCAGCGCCCGCGCAGCCATCCGCGCGCACCTGCCGGGCCTGGGCTCGCAGCACCTCGAGGTCCGCCGCGGAGACGACCCGGAGCGAGGACACCTCGGAGAGCCGGCTCGCGACAATCGCTGCCACGGCCGGTGCGGCCTCGTGTGCCTCGGCGTTGCTCTCGAAGCCGAGCACCGCCACCCACTCACCGCGCTCAGACTCGGCGTCGAATGAGCGCGTCACCTCCGCGTCGGGCGCGGCCCTCGAGGCGAGGGGAGCAGCCGAGCAGGCGAGCAGGACGAGGAGGTGGAGCCAACGGGACGGGCGCAACACGGCGCGCACGATAGACGAGGACGAGCAGAAGGGAACCCCCGCGTCACGAGGCGGGTGGCGGCGAAGCGAGCAAGCGCAGCGGGTCAACCGGAATACCGTCCTGGCGAACCTCGAAGTGCAGGTGCGGCCCTGACGTCCGCCCAGACTCACCCACCGTCGCCACGACCTGGCCCGCGCGGACCGTCTGGCCGGTCTTCACGCGCACCTCACGGTTGTGCGCGTAGAGCGTGATGAGCCCGTGCGCATGCTCGACGAGCACGATGTGGCCATACCCGCGCTGCTCTCCGGCGAACAGCACGAGCCCGGGCGCCGCCGTGCGCACCGAGGTTCCTTCCGGAGCGGCAAGGTCGATGCCGTCGTGAGGCTCGCGCCCCTTCTTCCCGAAGCGCGCATACAGCACGCC
>JAKEEX010000611.1 GCA_022616315.1 Myxococcaceae bacterium | reverse complement strand
TGAGAGAGAGGCCGAACTGGTAGAGCGAGGCGTCGATCCCATCACCGAGTCGAAGCGTCTGCCCGTGCCTCACCCGCATGATGTTGCGGACACCGATGCCGCGTAGGTCCCGCTCGCTGCGCTCGCACGGCTCGTCGGGAATGATGAACGTCCTGTCCCGGAAGTACCTCTTCAGGGTCGGGCCGTGCCGGTGGTCCCAGTGGATGTGAGACAGGACCACGTATTTGACGTCAGCGAGCAGTCGCTCGTCGACCTCGGCTCGCGGGAAGTTCCACCAGGAACGCCAGTAACAGGAACCGGAGAGCCAGGGGTCGATGATGACGGAGGTGTTGCCGCGTGCGAGATGCAAGCAGGCATGGGACAGGACACGGAAGGAGGTCACGCTCATTGACGCGCTCCTGGGCTCTGGTCGGACGGTGCGCTCCGAGCCCGAGGGCCGCGCGAAGGTGGTCAGGGCCCGGGGCGCTTTCAATCACGTCCCTGGGGCATCCACGTGATGGTCCGCCGCCAGTGCGCCTCCCGGTGCGGCGGCATGGGCCTGCAGGTCGCCCGTCGTTGCGCGTGTCCTGACGCCGGAGGAGAAAGTCTCCCGGGCAGGTACTCCTAGCGGGAACGCCACAGAGCTGCACACTCCAGCGCAGGCCCGCTGCCCACCCGAGCACGCATCCCTTCGGAGCACGCACGGGGGTCAGTTGTCCGGAGCGCGCCCAGGACGCAGCGTCCGCGCTCATCAGGAGGCCTGGGACCTCGCTGGGACACCCCGCCCGCGAGCCCGGGGGGAGCCGCTCACCTTGGACACGACGGGCCCCGAGAGCGAGGCCGGCCCTGGAGCCGGTACCATCGACTTCAAGCGCTATCTCCAGGTCGTGTGGCGCCGCAAGTGGCTGGTGCTGGTGGCCGCCCTGGCCGCGCTCGCTGCCTCTGGCCTCAACACCTTCCTTCAGCCACGCATCTTCGCGGCCAAGACCTCCATCGTGCTGGACCTGGTCGCGCCACGCCTCCTGGGCGGCCAGGTGGAGGACGTCCTCGATGACCGTGCGAGCTACTGGACCAACAAGGAGTTCATGGGCACCCAGTACCGCATCATGCAGAGCCGGGCAGTGGCGGCCCGGGTGGTGAAGAAGCTCAGTCTGCAATCGGATGCCGCCTTCCTGGGCGTCGAGGACGTCCGCGACAAAGAGCAACTCGAGCAGGCGATGGCCCGCGTCGACGCGGTGGGCCTCCTTCAGAGCAGGATCTCCGTCGTACCGGAGAAGGACACGCGCCTCGTCCACATCGAGGTCCAGGACCTGGACCCCGAGCGGGCGGCGCAGCTGGCGAACGAGGTCGCCGAGGCGTACCTGGCGGAGACGCTGTCTCTCAGGCTCCAGACGACCCAGATCGCTGCGGACTGGCTCGCGGACCGACTCGGCGAGCTGGAGCAGACCTCCAAGGCGAGCGAGCTGGCCGTGTACGACTTCAAGAAGCAGGCGGACGTCCTCAGCACGTCGCTGGATGACCGCGTGTCCATCGTGAGCGCACGGCTGGGCGCGTATGACGCCGCGCTCACCGGGGTCCGCACCCAGCTGGCCGAGCTCAAAGCGCGGATGGAGGCCATGGAGTCCCTGCGCCGCCAGTCCGGGGACGACCCGCGCTGGGCCGAGCCCCTCGTAGGGATGGGGGGGGGCTCCATCCTGGACGACCTCCGCGGGGGATTGGTCCGGGCGCGTACCGAGTGCGCCCTTCGCGCCCAGCGCCTCTCGGCAGACCATCCGGAGTTGCTGGCCTGCCAGCAGCAGGTGAAGGTGCTCGAGGACGACTGGCGGCGTGAGCTGGACAACCTGCTGAAGTCCACGCGCGCGCAACAGGCGGCGGCGGCGGCCCAGGAGCGCAACCTGGGTGCCCTGCTGGAGACGACCAAGCAGGAGGCCTTCGACGTCAGCAGGAAGCAGATCGAGTTCGCCCGGCTCCAGCGCGACGCGACCAACAACCAGCGCCTCTATGACGTGGTGCTCAAGCAGCTCAAGGACATCGAGCTGTCGGGGCTCGCGCGTACCAGCAACGTACGAGTGCTGGACCCGGCCCGGCCCAACTTCACCCCGGTCAGTCCCAAGGTCGCCCGCAACCTGATGACCGGGCTGATGCTCGGCCTCATTCTCGGGGTGGGCCTGGTCCTGTTGCTCGAGGTCCTGGACAGCACGCTGAAGACCCAGGCGGACGTGGAGAAGCAGCTGCAGTTGCCCTTCCTGGGACACTTCCCGCTCATCCTCCTGCCCGCCGGCGCTTCCCTGGGAGCACGGGACCTGCACGTCCTCAGCAACCCTGGCTCGAGCGCGGCCGAGTGCTCCCGCGCGATCCGGACCCAGCTCCTGTTCGCCAGCCGAGAAACGTCCTTCAGGACGCTCGTCGTCACGTCCAGCGGCCCCCGAGAGGGCAAGTCCACGCTTGCCATCAGCCTGGGCGTGGCCCTGGCCCAGAGCGGGTGCCGCACCTTGATCGTGGACACCGACCTGCGCCGACCGCGGCTGCACGAATCCCTGGGGGTGCCGAATGCCATCGGGGTGAGCACGCTGCTGTGTCAGCGGGGGGACATCGAGCAGGCCATCCAGCGCACCCTGGTACCCGACCTGTTCGTCCTGCCATCTGGCCCTCTCTCACCCAATCCGGCGGAGCTGCTCCACGCGCGGGCCTTCCGGGAGCTGCTGGAGCAACTCGCGGGCCGCTTCGACCGGGTCCTGCTCGACAGCCCACCGGTCAACGCCGTTGCGGATGGGGCGGTGCTCGCCGCACAAGCCGACGCGGTGCTCCTGGTTCTCAAGGCGCGCGGGACCCGGCGCGAGTCGGCGAGACACGCCGAGCGCCTCCTCCGCAGCGTCAAGGCGAACCTGCTGGGCGCCGTGCTCAACGAGGTGGACCCGACCGAGACCGATGGACGGTACGCCGGCTACGCAAACCCCGCCGGCGGCGCCCCCTCGAGCAGCGCGAAGGTGGTCCAGGGATGAGCGTGCCCCGTCAAGCGGAGAGAGCCATGGAAGCTCGTGCACTGCACGTCGTCCATCTGGGCAAGTACTACCCGCCGGCTGCGGGCGGCATCGAGCGCCACGTGCAGACACTGGCGCGGGCCCAGGCGGCCCTGGGCGCGCAGGTGGAGGTCCTCTGCGTCAATCATGCGGACGGCTCCGGCAGGGACGTCGTCCGCCGCGCGGTGGCCCGGACCCCGACCGAGGTCTGCTGGGATGGGCCCGTACGCGTGGTGCGGGTGGGCCGGGTCGCGTCCTTGCGCCGCTTCGACCTCTGCCCTGCCCTGCTCGAGCAGCTGCAGGCGCTCCGGCGGCACCCCCCCGACGTGCTGCACCTCCACACGCCCAACGCGACGATGCTGCTCGCCCTGGCCGCGCTGCCCCCATTCTCCACGCACGTGGTCACGCACCACAGCGACGTGGTCACCCAGCAGGTGCTCCGCCACGCGCTGCGCCCCTTCGAGCGGCTCGAGTACGGGCGCGCGGCCCGTGTCCTGGTGACGAGCGAGGGGAATGCGACGGGTTCGCGCACCCTCGCGCCCTTCCGGGAGAAGCTCGGCGTGCTGCACCTCGGCATCGAGCTGGGGCTGCACCTGGAGCCCACGGAGGCGGTGCTGGGCCACGCGCGCCGCTGGCGTGAGGAGACGCCTGGG
>JAKEEX010000610.1 GCA_022616315.1 Myxococcaceae bacterium | reverse complement strand
GGAGACAGCGGCCGGAGCCGGCGAGCCCACCTCGCGCCTTACCGCCGGACGCATCGGCTCGGGCAGGTCACGCACCTCGAGGATGTCCCCACCACAGAGCAACAGCGCGCGCTCCATGCAGTTCTGCAGCTCACGCACGTTGCCGGGCCAGTCGTGGGCGCGGAGCTTTCGTGCCACCTCGGGGGAGAGGGTGGGAACGGCTCTCCCCATGGCTCTTGCCGCCTGCGAGAGGAAGCGCAGGGCAAGGAGCAGCACGTCCTGGCCACGCTCGCGCAGGGGTGGAAGAGGGATGTGGAGGACGTTGAGCCGGAAGTAGAGGTCCTCGCGGAAGCGGCGCTCTCGCACGGCCCGCTTGAGGTCCACGTTGGTGGCGGAGACGATGCGCACGTCCACGGGCACCTCTGCGCTCGCGCCCACCGGACGCACGCGTCGCTCCTGCAAGGCGCGCAGCAGCTTGGGCTGCAATCCCAGCGGCAGCTCGCCCACCTCATCCAGGAAGAGCGTGCCGCCCTTTGCCTCCGCGAAGAGGCCGGGCCGGTGGACGTGCGCATTCGTGAAGGCGCCCTTCACGTGGCCGAACAGCTCGGTCTCGAGCAGCGCCTCGGGCAGAGCGCTGCAGTTGACGGCCACCAGCGGCCCGTCCCGCCGACGCGAGCGCTGGTGGAGTGCCCGCGCGACGAGCTCCTTGCCCGTTCCGCTCTCTCCGGTGATGAGCACGGACACGTCCGAGGTCGCCACGCGGTCCAGCAGCGCGTCCACCTCGCGCATGGGGGCGCTGTTGCCCAGGAGCGCTTCGAAACGACCGCTCATGCCCTCCAGGAACTGGTCCGACAGCAGCACGTCCGGCAAGCCCAGGGACAGCCGCGTCAGGGCCTCCTCGCCGGAGCGCACCACGGTGACGGAGAAGCCGCGGCGTCGGAGCTCGTCGGAGAGCAACGCGCCGAGCGTGACACTGTCGTCGACGAGGAGGACGTGACGGGCCATCGGAGCAGCGGCCGGCACCGTACGCGCCCCTGCGGTACCCGGGCAGCAGCTCCGTGCCCGCTCCCTGCAGAACCGGACACTGCCCTCAGCGCCCGAGCACCTGCGCCAGCGCCTCCACCCCGCGCAGCACCACCTCGGGGGGCGCGCAGGTGAAGCACAGCCGCACGTGGTGGGGGAAGGGGCCGAAGCTGGGGCCGGGGGCGACCAGCAGTCCGCGCTCCACGCACCGCTCGAGCAGCCCCGTCAATCCGCGCGCGTCCAGGGCATCCGCCACGTCGAGGAAGAGGAAGGTGCCGCCCTCGGGCGGGGGCACTCCGAGACGCGCTGCAGCGGCGTTTCCTACTTCGCGGTAGAGCGCCGCTGCCTTCGCGGCCCATGCGTCCCCCGGCCCCGTCAGCGCGCGCGCCGCCGCCAGCTGCGCCGCGGTGGGCGTGCTGTAGAAGGAGTGCGTGCTCACCTTGCGCAGCTGCTCCATCGCCTCTGCGGGCCCCACGACGTAGCCGGCGCGGTTGCCCGCCATGCCGTAGGCCTTGCTGAAGGAGTACGCGGAGAAGGTGCGCTCGGGTGCCAGCGTGCGCACGTACACGTGCTCGCCGGCGTAGAGGTAGTCCTCGTACACCTCGTCGGACCAGAGCCACAGGCCCTCCTCGCGGGCCAGGGCCACGAGCGCCTCCACCCAGGCGCGAGGCAGGACGCGGCCGGTGGGGTTGTTGGGCGTGTTGAGGTAGAGGGCGACGGTGCGCTCCGTGAGGCGCGCACGCACCGTCGCCACGAGCGCCTCCACGGAGTCCACCTCCAGGAGCGACACCGGCACCGGGACGCCGTGGAACGAGGTGACGATGCCCGCGATGAGCGGCCAGTAGGGAGCGAGCACCAGCACCTCGTCCCCGGGCGCAAGCAGCGCACCCGCCACCGCGCCGAGCGCCCCGGTCGCCCCCGTGGCCACCAGCACGTTCTCCCGCGTCGTAGGCACGCCGGTGCGCGCCTCCGTGCGCGCGACGATGGCGTCCAGCAACACGGGCAGCCCCTGCACCGGGGCGTAGCGGTGCATCCCGGGGTGCTCGGCCACCGTGAAGTCCTCCATGCGGCAGCCCTCGGGCGGCTCCATCCACGTGTCGCCGACGTGCAGCGGGTACACCTCGCCGGCGTGGCGCGAGAGGCGGTCCGCGAGCGTGGAGTACACCGCGCCAGAGATGCGCGAGACGCTGGGGCCGTAGTGGGGATGGCGGGGCACCTGGGGCTCCTGTCGGGACGAGCGTCGGAGAGATTAACCGGAGCGGAACCGCGGCCGCCCATCGCAGTTGCGGCGGAGCCGATCGGGGTGCGGTTGGCTCCGAGCGATGTAGAGTCTCCCGCGATTGGGGGATTGATGCGTCAGGTTGCTTGGATGATGGGCGTGCTGGCACTGCTCGGCGCGCTCCGCACGGAGGCCGCGGAGCCGGTCGACGCCGCGGAGCCCCGTGGGCAGGTGTTCGTCGATGGAAGCCTCCTGCTCAACTTCAGCTCGATTGCGTATGCCCTCCCGGCGCCGGCGTTCGGCCTCGAGTACGAGCACGCCCTGGGCCGGTACGTGAGCCTGCACCTCACGGCCCGAAGCATTCCCTTCCGGGATTCCGGGCTCGGGCGCACGTACATCCCCGTGCATTTCGCGCCGGGCGTCCGCTTCTACCCGGCTGCGCAGCGTGCGCTCACGGGGTTCTGGTTCGGTCCCCAGCTCACCCTGGCAAAGGTGGAGTTCATTTCGGACGGCCGCGTGCGCCCGAGCCCGGCGTTCGTGCCCGGCCTCGGCGCCGGCTACACGTTCGAGCCCGCGGAGCACCTTGCGGTGAGCGCTGGCCTCATCACCGAGGTGTGGATGGGCATGGGGGTCTTCGTCACCTTCTCGCCCCGAGTCGCGGTCGGCTACCGCTTCTGAGCGGGCGTCCCGCGTCGTTCGTTTCATCCCCTACAGCCACACAGGCATCCGACGTCGTCCGAAGTCTCCGGGTGCAACGTCGAAGTGGCCGGCCACCCGCGTGTTGCAGTCCGGGCAACGCCCGTCTTTACGGACGTGGTAGGCGAGCACCTCGTGCCAGTCGCGCACGATGAGCGCCTTGCCGCACCCGGGGCAGAGCGTCGTCTCGCCCTCGGTGTTGTGCGTGTTGCCCGTGTAGACGAAGTGCAGTCCCGCCTCGCGCGCAATCTCCCGCGAGCGCACCAGCGTGGACGGCGGCGTGGGTGGCACGTCACGCAGCTTGTAGTCCGGGTGGAACGCGGTGAAGTGCAGCGGCACGTCGGGCCCGAGCTTGTCCATCACCCACTCGCTGAGCCGCCCCACCTCCTCCTCGGAGTCGTTCTTCCCGGGGATGAGCAGCGTGGTGATCTCCAGCCACACCCGTGTCTCGTGCTTGAGGTACTGCAGTGTCTCGAGCACCGGCTGCAGGTGAGCGGCCGTGAGCTGCCAGTAGAAGTCCTCGGTGAAGGCCTTCAGGTCCACGTTGGCCGCGTCCATCTTCGCGTAGAAGTCGCGCCGCGGCTCCGCGTGCATGTAGCCGGCGGTCACCGCCACCGCCTTGATGCCGCGCTCCCGGCAGGCGTCCGCCACGTCCATGGCGTACTCGGCGAAGATGACCGGGTCGTTGTAGGTGAAGGCGACACTCCTGCAGCCGTAGGCCTCGGCGGCGCGGGCGATGACCTCGGGGCTCGCCTCGTCCTGCAACCGGTCCATCTCCCGCGACTTGGAGATGTCCCAGTTCTGGCAGAAGCGGCACGCCAGGTTGCACCCTGCGGTGCCGAAGGAGAGCACCGAGGAGCCCGGGAAGAAGTGCGCGAGCGGCTTCTTCTCGATGGGGTCCACGCAGAACCCGGACGAGCGCCCGTACGTGGTGAGCACCATCCTGTCGTCCACCCGCTGGCGCACGAAGCACATGCCGCGCTGGCCCGCGTGCAGCTTGCAGTCGCGCGGACAGAGCTCGCACTGGAGGCGGCCGTCCGGAAGCATGTGCCACCAACGGCCGGGGTACTCGAGGTTGCTCGCCACGGTGTGCTCCCCTCCGGGGACGGCAGGGAGACTCGATGCGCCCTGCGCGGAGCCCGACCCTGGAAAACACGCAGGAGGAGAGGGTTTCTTCGCCATCGTGGTGGGCAGGAGGACGCACAACCCCTCTCCCCCTCGGAAAGGGACAGGGTCAGGGGGCTGGGCCGACACTGCGTGCCGCCGTCAGAGCCGCGTGGGCTCCGTCTCACGCACGGTGAAGCGCACACGGCCCTCACAATCCAGGCCGGCCTCCTCGCAGGACACCTCGCGCTGGCCGCCGAGCGGGAAGGCTACGTTGAGCACGGTGCGGCCTTTGTCGCTCACCACGGTGAGGTACGCCTCGTCCGGCCGGGTGCGCTGCAGGTGCAGCGCGAGGGCCACCTCTCCGCGCGGATTGTTCCAGCGGACGATGCCCGCCTCACCCGAAGCAAGCCGGTAGCTCGTGCTGACGTCGCCATTCGCAACGTGGACGTCCACGGGCACGCCGCGCTTCGCGGACACGTCCACGGCCAGCCGGGTGTCACCCAGCACGCGCACCTTGAGGGCCTTGAGCGCCGGCGCCCAGCGGGCCACGTCCCGCGTGCGCATCCGCTCGCGCGAGCCGCGCAGGCTGGCAGCCGGCTCGCTCTCCTGGAAGAGCGTGCCCTTGCACCACGTCTTCCCGCAGCGCAGCTCGATGAGGAACTTCTGGCCTGCGCCGGCACAACCCTGCGGCACCTCCACCACCAGGCGCGTCCCGGGGAGGTACTCCGCCTGCGAGGTGACGGGGCGCGGGCACGAGAAGCGCAGCTCGAGCGCCGTCGCAGCCCGGGTCTCCACGGGAGGTGCGGCCGCCCCCGCGGGGAGCGCCCACAGGGCGGACACCAGGAGCACCAGCACGCTTCGTGGGGGCATCGGCACCTTCCACCGGGCGCAGGGCCACACTGCCTCCGCGCCGCGAGATGTCTCCTGGACGATGGACAGGCCTTATAGGCCAGGAGCGCTATCGAGCGAAGGAAACAGCTGCGCACGTGAGCCACGGACGGGGTCGCAGCACACCCGCGTACCTCGGCCCACCGCGACGCCACACGTGCGCTCCCGCCCTGCGTTCTTCAGACGAAGAGCGTCCGCACCGGAAAGGACAGCCGCGGCAGCACCGCCGAGACGAGCGTGTCCTTGCGCTTCACGGTGCGCACATGCTGGTAGCGACTCCGCGACGGAGCGGTGTACACCTCGACGCTCTCTCCGCCCACGTCCACGAGCCAGTACTCGGGGATGCGCGCCCGTGCGTAGATGCGGCCCTTCAACTCGCGGTCATGCGCGAGGGAGGAGCTCGCCACCTCGATGACGAGCAGCGCGCGCGAAGGGTGGCGCTTGCGGCTTGTTGCCTTCTCCGCTGCCAGCACCGCGAGGTCCGGTTCAGGCACGCTCGCCTCACCCGCGGTAAGAGGCAGCTGAGGTCGCACACGGTAGCGCTCGTCGAGATGCTGGATGAGCAGCCGGGTCAAACGCTCGATGACGATGGCGTGCGGCTCCCCCTGCGGTGGCGTCACGACGATCTGCCCCTCCAGCAGCTCGACATGCTCGTCCCCCGCGAAGATGCCGGCCTCCTCCATGCGCAGGAACTCGCTGGCGCGGAAGCGACGGGGCATGACGTCTGCCTGCTCTGGGGGGCGCGGCTCGAGCATGACGTGAACCCTTCTCCAACAGGGTAGTGCTCCCATCCCGACTGGGTCCAGCCCACGCAGTCCGGCGCAGGATGCTTCCGTTCTGTGCGCTCCGACGCCTGGCGCCACAGGCCTCGAGGCTGCGACACGGGCAGGCAGACGGTCGGCGTTCCGCATCCCGCGCCTTCCGCGCCGAATGAACGCTGCACACGGGGCGTCACGGCCGCGTCGCCGCGAAGAGGATGCGCTTGAAGGCGTAGAACACGGGACGCTGGGGAAAGCGCTCCCGGAGCTTCTCGCGGTAGCGGGACACGAAGCGCTCCTGGAGCTCCGCAGGGAGCCGCTCGATGTAGGGGAGCATCGTCGTTCCGCGCGTCCACTCGAGGAGCGCGTCCGCGTCCTCGAGCACGTGCCCGTAGACCTGGAGCCGCGCGTGGATGTGCTCGGCACCGCAGGAGAAGAGGAGCTCGGCATAGCGCTCCACGGGGAGCACGGGGCTCGTCCGCACCCACCCTGCGAGGGCCTCGCGGAACGGCGCCTCTCCGGCCACCTCGCGAAGGGCCGCGTGGGTGTAGTGGTCGTCGTTCGCCGGCATCTGCACCGCGAGCTGACCGCCCCACGTCAGTCTCGCGAAGAGCTCGGGGATGAGGCGCTCGTGCTCGTCCACCCACTGGAGCGCCGCGTGGGAGAAGAGCAGGTCCCACTCCCCTTCGAGCCCCCGCAGGTCCTGCTTCGCGAAGGACAGCTGTGGCCCGGCGAGTGCGCTCGCCCTCGCGAGCATCTCCGCGGAGCTGTCCATCCCGAGGAGCTGACTCCCCGGGAGTCTCTCGAGGAGGCGCGCGGTGAGCTCCCCGGTTCCGCACCCGAGGTCCACGCCACGCATCCCGGGCCGTGGCTGAATCAGGGAGACGAGGTCCTCGAACGGTGCGAAGCGCTGCTCGCGGAACTTGAGGTATTGCTGTGGGTCCCACGCCATGGGAGCGCTCGCTCGGACCGCTGTTGGCTGGTGTCGCGCGGTCCTGGTGCGCAGCGTACTCCGGATGGAACGGTGTCAGGGGTCCTCTTCGCGGGCGGGCTTGCCCCCGAGCGGCCTTCGTTCGCGCAAGCGTCACCCGTGCATCGCTCCGGCGCGCGCATTCATCAATGCGCCTTCTCTCGGGCCCGGGACGGCACATGGCGGACATCCACGCGAAGGCGAGCGGCACGTTCAACATCGGCGGTGACATCGAGGTGTACCGGCTCGGGTTCGGTGCGATGCGCATTACCGGCCCGGGCATCTGGGGCCCACCCGAAGACGTCGCCGAGGCCCGCCGCACCGTGGCGCGCGTGCGCGAGCTCGGCATCAACCACATCGACACCGCGGACAGCTACGGCCCCTTCGTCAGCGAGGACCTGCTCGCCGAGGTCCTCGCGCCGTACCCACGCGGGATGGTGATTGCCACCAAGGGGGGCCTCACGCGCCAGGGCCCCGACATCTGGCGCCCGGTGGGGCGGCCGGCGTACCTGCGCCAGTGCGTGCTGATGAGCCTGCGCCGGCTGAAGCAGGAGCGCATCGACCTGTGGCAGCTCCACCGCATCGACGCGAAGGTCCCGCGCGACGAGCAGTTCGGCGTCATGGCGGACATGCAGCGCGAGGGCCTCATCCGCCACCTCGGGCTGAGCGAGGTGAGCGTCGACGACATCGAGGCCGCCAGCCGCTTCTTCAAGGTGGTGACGGTGCAGAACCAGTACAACCTCGCGAACCGGCAGAGCGAGGCGGTGCTCGACTACTGCACCGAGCACGGCATCGGGTTCATCCCGTGGTTCCCGCTCGCAGCGGGAGAGCTCTCGGAACCCGGAGGCATCCTCGACACCGTCGCGAAGAAGTCCTCCGCCAGGCCGTCACAGGTGGCGCTCGCGTGGTTGCTGAAGCGCAGCCCCGTCATACTCCCCATCCCGGGCACGGGCAGGGTCCGCCACCTCGAGGAGAACACCGCCGCCGCGGCACTCACGCTCTCGGACGACGACTTCCGCGCGCTGGATGCGCAGGGCCGCGAGGCGTGGACGAAGAGCCGGCAGTGAGCAGCGCGCTCAGGGGCCTGAATCCTGAGAAACCTTCGGACCGGGTCCCCACCACTGGAAGTTCTCGAACCAGGAGGCGATGTTCACCGAGATTCCGAGCGCGGCGCTTCCCGACTCGTGCGGAAGGGCTCCGCTCCCGAGCGGCTGAACCCAGGTCCTCTGGACGAACACCTTCACCCATTTGTAGCCGACCTTCACGGTGACGCTCGGCTCCAGGAAGAGCCACACGGGCCTCGTCACCTCGTCCGCGACGAGGAACTGTTCCTCGAGCTCCGCGGGTGTGTAGCCGCTCGTGTTCAGCGAGAGGTGCTTGAGAGCGGAGAGCCGGAGCGAGCCCGCGACCTCGAAGTACGGCGTCACGTAGCCGAGGTTGGGCTGGACGAAGGCGCGGAGTGCCTGCGCGTCGTAGTGGACCGGGCGGGGGCTTCCTCCGTCGTCCTTCACGTCGTCCACGCGCACGCTGCCGTAGCCGAGGCCGCCGTAGGCTTCCCAGACCGCGTTGGGGAACAGCTTCCCGAACGCGCCGGCGCCGAGCTCCGCGAGCCCTCCGTTCCCCCTCCGGACCTGTTGCTCGTCGCCATACGACTCGAGGTACCCGTTCGCCAGCAGGCCCACACCCGGAAGCGGTGCGTAGGCCAGCTGAACGTTCCTCAGGTCCAGCGTCGCCTTGAACTCCCCGGCGTCGCGCAGGAGCGGCGCACTCACCTGGTTGGCGCGGTACAGCGTCGTCGTGCACGCGCCGAGAAAGGGACCCGCAAGGAGCGCGAGCGAACACACCACTCGCGTGCTGCACCAACCACCGCAGAAAGCAGCTCCACTGCTCATGGTCGTCACCTCCCGGGCGAGACCATAGTGGAGCGCGTGGGCGCTCCGTCAGGACCCGTCCAGGCAGCGACGAGTGGGACGTCAGATGGTTCACCTCGACATCCCCGGAGTGGGGGATGCCCGGAACGCCGACGAAGTCGCTTGTACCTGTCGGCGTCATTTCAGGTATTCAGCGCCCCTCTATCGATCGGAGGGGGACATGCAGCAGAGACGCAGCATCGGCATCACGCTTCTCACGTTGTGCATGTTGGCGGCATGTGGGGAGTCGCCTTCGCTCACGCTCTCGGAGAGCAGCAAGACGGTCAACGCAGGAGGCGGCCCGACCACCTTCACCGCCACGTTGACCGGAACCGAGGGCACCGTGACGTGGGCCCTCACCGGCCCAGGCAGCGTCTCCACGACAACGGGCACCAGCACCGACTACACGCCGCCGGCCACCGTCGCGAGCCCCACCAACGCCACGCTGACGGCCACCTCGGGCACCCTCAGCGCCTCCGTCGCCATCACCATCCACCCGCCGCCCACCATCACCGTCGGTGGCAAAGTCGTCAACGTCGAGCTTCAGCCCATGAGCAGCCTGGTGGTACGGATTGTCGGACACGCCGATGCCACGAGCGGCACGGATGGAGCCTTCAACATCATGGGCGTGACGACTCCGTATGACGTGGCGGTCATGGACACCACCAACAAGATCGTCATGCTCTTCAAGGGGCTCACCCGCCCCGACCCCACTCTGATGTTCCTCTCGAGCGGGGGCGCTGCTCCCAGGACCGCCAACCTGAGCGGAACCGTCAGCGGCGGGACCAACTACCCCGAGTCTGCGAACCACAAGTCCATGATTGCATTTGGCGCCGCAGGCCTGCTCTCGACCGGCTCGGATTCCATCGACCCCACCACCGGAGCATTCGACCTGTTCGCTGCATGGTCCGGCTCCAGCACCATCGTGGGCACCCTCTACGCCCTGCAGTGGCAGACCGACGTGAGCAACCTGCCCGTTGCCTACAAGGGCTACGGCACCAAGGCCAATGTGACACTGGCGGATTCGGGTACCTTCACCAACCAGAACGTCACCATGGCGCCAGTCAACGCCACGACGATGACCGGAAGCGTGAGCGTCCCTGCGGGGTACACCCTCTCCTCCAAGCAGCTGTACTTCCATCCGCATCCCACCGCGTTCATGCAGCTGGCCTATCAGCCCGGCGCCACGCCCGGCTTCACGTACACCACGCCGAATATCAGCGGGACCAACGTCATGCTCACTGCCAGCGCCCACAAGGCTAGTACCGCCGGGGTTGATGCATGGAAGAGCACCCTGGCTCCGCACGCCACGGACGTCAGCCTGATCGTGCCCGCGGCCCCCGAGCACATCGTCCCGGAGCAGAACGCCACCGGGGTCACCTACACCACTCCCTTCTCTTGGCATCCATTCATGGGGGGGTGTGCACCTGGTCTCCTTCAACGGCCGCACAGGCCAACCTGACTTCGTCGTCGTGACCACAGCGACGAGCACGACCATCCCCGACTTCTCGAGCGCGGGCCTGGGCCTGCCGGCCAGTGCCACCTACACCTGGGGCTTCCTGGCCTTTGCGCCCTATGCCGACATGAACGCCGCGACGGGACCAGACGGGTACTACCTCGCCGCGAGCAACTACGGACGCGACGGGAGCATGGCGGAAACCAGTACGCGCTCCTTCACCACGGCCCCCTGAGGGACCGAGCGAGACGACAGCGCCCGGGGCATCGAGAATCGTCCCGGCAGCACGTCCTGCCGCTCGGGGAGAGTCACCCTCCCCGGGCAGCCCTCGGCCCCGGGCTCACCCCGGCATCGCGAGCGCGCGGGCAAACGTGGCCACATCCACGTTGCCCCCGGAGCACACCACCGCCACCGTCTTCCCGCGCACGTCCAGCTTGCCGGTGAGCACGGCCGCGAGCGCCGCAGCGCCCCCCGGCTCCACGACGAGCTTCAGGTGCTCGAACGCCGCACGCATGGCGGAGAGCACCTCCGCGTCGGACACCGCGAACGCCCCGGTGAGCAACCGCCGCATCAGCGGCAGCGTCAGCTCGCCCGGAGTCGGCGCAAGGAGCGCGTCACAGAGGGAGCCGCTCAGCGCCGCGTTCCGGGCCCGTTCACCGGAGGCGAGGGACCGTCCCGCGTCGTCGAACCCCTCGGGCTCCACCGCGTACACCCGCGCCTCCGGCTCCAGCTCCTTCACGGCCAGCGCGACGCCCGACACCAGTCCCCCACCGCTGCAGTTGGCGAGGACGGAATCGAGCCGGGCACCCCGCTCGCGGGCCTGCTCCACCAGCTCGGCCCCGAGCGTGCCCTGGCCGGCGATGACCGCGGAGTCGTCGAACGGAGGCACCAGCGTGGCCCCCCGCTCTCGCGCGATGGCCATTCCAATCGCCTCGCGGCTCTCGCGCACGCGGTCGTAGAGCACCACCTCCGCGCCGTGGAAGCGCGTGCCCTCCACCTTGAGGGGAGGCGCGTCCGACGGCATCACCACCACGGCCGGCATACCCAGCAGGCGCGCGGCCGCGGCCACCGCCTGTCCGTGGTTTCCCGAAGAGAACGCCACGACTCCGCGGGTGCGCGCCTCGTCAGGAATGAGGAGCAGGCGGTTGAGGGCGCCGCGGAACTTGAACGAGCCGGTGCGCTGCAGGGGCTCGGCCTTCACGAGCAGCCGGCCTCCGAGGCGCGCGTTCAGCGCCGGTGACTCCAGCAGGGGCGTGCGCACGGCGTGCCCGGAGAGGCGCTCCGCGGCGGCGCGGACGTCGGCGAAGGTGGGGGCGGGCGGGTTCGTCTCCGGAGTCATCAGTGTGCGCGCTCCTTCTCCTCGCGCAGGACGATGGGGCCGAAGCGCGCCTCGTAGCGCGCGACGTTGTCCGCCATGGCGGCGAGCAGTCGCTTCATGTGCTGCGGGCTGAGGAGGATGCGGCTGCGCACCTTGGCCTTGGGCGCCTGCGGCTGCACGAAGATGAAGTCGAGCACGAACTCCGTCTCGGCGTGGTTGATGAGGGCCATGTTGCAGTACTGGCCATCGGCAATCGCCTCGTCGAGCTGCAGCTGGAGCTGCACTTCCGCCATCTTGGGAGTGTCCGCCATGGGGAAGGGGAATACCGCTTCGCGGCCTCCGCTGCCAGCACCCCCGCGGGCGCCCTCCTACCCCATCAGCTGCCACACCAGCGGCGCGGTGACGAAGGAGAGCGGCACGCCCACCCCCACCATCAACGCCGCGAGCTCCGGCTCCAGCTTGTACTCCATGGCGAGGATGCTCCCCGTCACCATGGGCGCCATGGCCGCCTGCACCACGGCGACGCGCAAGGGGAGCCCGCTCGCGCCGAGCGCACGCAGCACCTCCGCCACCAGCGCCGGCGCCAGGGCCAGCTTGTAGCCGAGCCCCACGGCCAGCAGTCCCGCCCGACCACGCAGCGCGGACAGGCGCAGCTGCCAGCCGACGGAGAAGAGGGCGAGCGGGGTGAGCGTGTCGCCAATCCTGTGCAGCACCGTGTCCAACCAGGCAGGGAAGTCCAGGGGCCGCAGCGCCACACCCACCAGCAGCGCGAGGAAGGGCGGGAAGAGCACCACCCGCGTCACCAGCGTCCGCGGCGAGAGGCGCTGCGCCGCCAGGCGCGTGGCCAGCACCAGCGCCAGCGTGGAGAGGACGAGGAAGCTGCCGAGCTGGTCCACCACCACCGCGATGCCGAGCCCTGCGGCTCCCGCGAAGCCCTCCACCATGGGCAGCCCCACGAAGGCGGTGTTGCCGAGGCCTGCGGTGAGGATGAGGGCCCCGGCGGTGGGGGCAGGAAGCCAGCCACGCCGCACCGCCCACAGCCCCGCCCCCGCCGCGCCGAGGAAGACGAGCCAGGGGGCGCTCGCGGCCAGGAGCAGCGCCGGCTCCACCTGCAGGGAGTGCATCACCCGAAGCACCAGCGCGGGCAGGGCCACCTGCAGCACCCACGCGTTGAGGGCCGATGGGGTGGACTCGGGGAAGCGGCCCGTTCGGCGGGCCAGGACGCCGAGGACGAAGCAGACGAGCAGGAGGACCAGGCTGGGCAGCATGTGGGGCCGGCGCATGGTGCGCCGTGGAGTGCTGCCTGGCTACCCCCTCGACGAGCCAGGTGGACACACCCGCAGAGCAGGGAACCGAGCTCTTCCACGACTCGGAGTCGCCACTTGCGAGAGCCGTCCCTCCTGGGTGAAGTGTGCCGCGTCCCACGCTCCGCCGCGGCGGTGACACCATGCCCGCAAAGCGCGTCATCTTCACGCCTGTCATCGAAGGCCTCTACGTCCACGGCCTGCGCGGTCGGGTGCCGCTGTCCCTCAAGGTGCGTCTGCGCGAGCTGGGACTGGACCTGGACCGCCCTCTTCCGAGCGCCTTCCCGGTGCTCCAGTGGGAGAAGTGCCTGCACGCCACCGCGGAGGCGCTCTCACCGGAGGTTCCGCGCGACGAAGCCATGCGGCGTCTGGGCGTGCTCCACGTCGAGGGATTCGGAGGCTCCCTCCTCGGCAGGGCCATGTACGCCTTCATGCGGACGCTCGGCCCCCGCCGGATTCTCGAGCGGCTGACGGCCAGCTTCCGCACCACGGACAACTACAGCGAGACGCGCGTCACCGAGCTGGGCCCGGGTCGCTACGAGCTGTGGTTGAACGCCACCGCGGACATCGCCACCTACACCGAGGGCCTCTTCGTGGCGCTGCTCACCCGCTGCGGCGCGCGGGCGGTGCGGGTCGCGTGCACGCACCGCGACGACTCGGGCATGACCTTCCTCATCCAGTGGGACGTGTGAGCTCGTCTCACGCGAGCGCGCGGTGCAGCAGGCGGAAGACGCCGTCGGTGGCGCCCCCGTAGGCCAGGTGCGCTCCGAGCGCCTTGAGGTGCGACGAGGCGGGGAAGGCCTCCGGCGGCGGGGACAGGTGCAGCGCGGGCACCAGCACCTCGTCGCCGACCAGCCACAGGAGTGCCCCCAGCATCAGCCCGCTCCCCAGCATCCACCCCGGCCGACGCCGGTGCACCAGCGCGTGGAAGGCGCCCCAGACCATGCCGTACACGAAGTGCACACCCTGTCCCGCGAGGGCCTCCTTCGTCCTGGGGAGGTGAACGCCCGCCGCCTCGCTCGCCCTGCGTGCGAGCACCTCCGTCGCGGGAGTGGTGCTCGTCTGGCGCTCCCACTCCCTGTCCCTGGGGGACTGCAGTCGGGTGAGGGCCCGCTGGGCCGGCGTCATCAGGGCCGTGCCCACCGCTCCTGCCAGCGCGCCCTCCAGGAGGTCCTTCCACAGCGTGTCTCGTGGCCGGATGCGCGGCATGCGGATTCTCCGGTGAGGTCAGGCCGGGGGGCGCTGCTCGCGTTCAATCTCCTTGAGCTCGAGCCCCAGACGGTGTGGGTCGTAGTAAGCGTAGAAGCGCTTCACCCGTTCTCCCTCGTACTCGAGGATGGACACGCCCTCGTACGCGATGGGCGCGCCGGTGAAGGCGGTGCCCCGGGACTCCCACTCCAGCGCCACCCTGTCCCCGGACTCGATGGCGTTGCGGAAGATGGAGCGGATGTTGCCCAGGAGGCCGCGGTACTCGGTCCAGAAGCGCCGCGCCCCGTCCCGGCCCTCGAAGCGGTGGGGGCTGGCGATGTTGCTCACCAGGCAGTCGTCGGCGAACAGCTGGACGAGGGGGTCCAGGTTGCCGCTCTCCTCGTACTCCTGCAGCGCCTTCATGAAGGCCTGTGCGCGCTCTTGTGCCATGCAGGCTGCTCCCTTGCTCTCGAGCGTGGGCTCGCGTTCCGGGGAGAGGGTGCGCATGAGGCCTCGGGTCGGCCCCCCCAGGCCCGCGCCTCCGCCTCCAGGGCGACCGGGCGGACACTCGCCCCGTGCGCCGGGGTGACGGGGCGGGTGGACTCTCTAGACTCGCGCTGTTCTCCTGCGCCCCCCCCTCTCCCCCTCCGGCGGTCCATGGCCACCCAGCGCTCCCTTCCCTCCGCCCCCCCTTCAGAAGCCGAGCGGAAGACTCCCGGTTGGCAGAAGGTCCTGCGTAACCTGAGCCAACCCAGGGTGCTGGTGATGCTGCTGCTCGGCTTCAGCTCGGGCCTGCCGATCTACCTGGTCGGCAACACGCTCGGCTTCTGGATGCGCAAGAACGGCATCGAGCTGGGCACGATCGGATTCCTGTCCTGGGTGGGGCTGGCCTATTCGCTCAAGTTCCTCTGGGCACCGCTCGTCGACAAGACCGATGCACCGCTGTTCGGGCGATGGCTCGGCCGGCGCCGCGGTTGGATGTTGGTGTCGCAGCTCGCCGTCATCGCCGGACTGTTCGGCATGGCCATGGTGCAGCCCCAGGTCGGCACGACGCTCATTGCCGGTATCGCGGTTGAGCAGTTGACCGTGTTCGGTGTGCTGGCGCTGATCGTCGCGTTCGCCTCAGCGACTCAGGACATCGTGGTGGACGCTTGGCGCATCGAAAGCGCCGAGAGCGGTGAGCAGCTTGGCCTGCTCACGTCTTCCTCCGCGCTCGGGTATCGCAGTGCACTGCTGGTCACCGATGCGCTGATTCTGCTGCTGGCCGCGCAGGCCGGATGGGTCATTTCCTATGAGGTGATGGCCCTGCTCGTGGGGATCGGCGTTCTCGCTGTGCTGCTCGCGCGCGAGCCTGCACCATCACTCGAGGCCGCCACGCACCAGCCCGTGTTGTGGACACCACGCGGACTGTTCGACGCGATCGTTGGCCCGTTCGTCGCGTTCTTCCGGACGCATCGCAGGAACGCGCTGCTCATGCTTGCGGCGATCAGTATCTACCGGCTGGCAGACTTCGTGATGGGACCGATGGCCAACCCATTTTACGTTGACCTGGGTCTCAGTGAGACGGTGGTGGGCAGTGTGCGTGGCTCGGTTGGTCTGATTGCTTCGCTCGTCGGAATTGTCGCGGCCGGTCTGGTCGCAGCGCGCTCTGGCGTGATGGCGGCACTGATTGTCGGCGCCTTGCTCGGTCCAGGCTCGAACCTGGCATTCGCATGGCTGGCCCACGTGGGGCCGGATCCGACTGCGTTTGGCGCGGCGATGGCGATTGACAACATCGCCAACGCCTTCGCGGGCACCGCGCTGATCACATACATGTCCAGCCTCACCAACGCCGGATACACCGCCACCCAGTACGCGCTGCTCAGCTCGTTCTACGCGTTGCTCGGCAAGGTCCTGAAGGGCCTGTCCGGAGTCGCCGTCGAGTATCTGGGGACCGGTCGCAGCCTGCTGGAGGCCTATTCGCTTTTCTTCGTCGCAACGGCGTTGATTGGCATCCCGGCCCTGCTTCTGTGCATGCTACTGGCAGCACGCGGGTCAGCGGCACACCCCGACGTGGTGGCAGTCCCCGCTCAGAAGCCCAGCGCCTGAGAGTGGGCTCTTTCGAGCGTGGCGGCCTGTCATCCCCGGCGGTTCCTGCTACTCCTTGCGAAGTAGCCTGCTGAGCAGCAGCGATTCGAGGTCTCGTCGACCGTCGAGAACCGCCACGACGAGCACCCGTCCATTCCCCACGCGGTACAGGATGCGCCAGGGACGCACGATCAGCTCTCGGTAGAGGCGGATGTTGAAGCGTGCGAGCTCCGGAACCACGCGGCCGCGCAGCGGGAGTGTTTCCAGACGCTGGGCAGCAGCTTCCAGTCGGTCGATGACAGGTGCCGCCGCACCGGGTTGCTCGCGCTCGATGAAGTCGACCAGCTCCTCGAGGTCGGCCACCGCCACCTCGGCCCACTGCACGTCGTACGTGCGGCTCATTCGCCAGCCGGGACGAGTCGCTTGCGAGCCCGCTCGAACACCTTGGATTGAGGCACCGTTCGGCCGGCCTGGACCTCTGCTTCCGCCTGTCCGCCGAGCTGAAGCAGGAGCGTCGCATCCCTGAGGGCCTCGTACGTCGCAACGTCCAGGAGCACGGCCTGGGCCTCACCGTGCTGGGTGATGACCACGGGGCGCCGGCTGCGCTTCACATCGCGAAGGAGCTCGGCCGCACGCGTCTTCATGTAGGTAACGGGCTTGATGTCCTCGTTCAGCTTCATGTACCTGCCCCCGAGTCGAGAACCGTACCAAATCTGATACCAACTTTAGCACCACCGCGTGCCGCCGCCATGCAACCCGGGTTGCCGCCGGGGTTCAGGACCGCACCCGCCCACCGGCCGTCACCCGAACCCCGGATGCACCGACCGACGGACAGCCGCGTGCGATGGGTGCTGACAACGGGCACACGTCCGAGGATGCTGCGCGCCGCGGAACCACCCCGCGCGTGATGCCTTCCCGCTCCTCCAGTTCGTCCTCCCCCCGTCGTCCCAAGCGGACCACGGCCTCCTCCGAACCTCTCTTCGAGCTGCGACGCTCGTCCATCCAAGGCACCGGCGCCTTCGCGCTGCGTGAAATCCGCAAGGGCAAGCGCCTCATCGAGTACACGGGCCGGCACCTCACCCAGAAAGAAGCCGACGAGCGCTACGACGACGAGGCGACGGGGCGCCACCACACGTTCCTCTTCTGCCTGGACAACAAGACCGTCATCGACGCGTCCGAGGGGGGGAACGACTCGCGCTTCTTCAACCACTCGTGCGAGCCCAACTGTCGCGCGTTCATCGAGGGGAAACGCATCTTCCTCTACACCGAGCGCCACATCTGGCCCGGCGAGGAGCTCGTCTACGACTACTCCTTCGCGCGCACGCCCGACATGACGGAGGAGGACGAGCGGCGCTACGTCTGCCGCTGCGGCTCACCGTTCTGCCGGGGCACCATCCTCGTCCCGCCCAGGAAGCCCAGGCGCGCCGCCCGGAAGGGACGCGGCGTGAAGGCAGGCAAGCGCACGCGCGCGGAGAAGCAGAAGCGCGGAGCCCGCTGAGAGACGCGCGTGGGGTGAGCCGCGAGGCCGCCCCGTAGCCTGGGAGCATGGGTGACACTCCCTGGGACGTCGCGGGGCTCCGGGGCGGCGGGTGGGGCATGCTTCCCTCCGGAAGCAATGCCTCTGGAGCCACCCATGACGGCCATCCCCCGGGAGCGCCCCGTCCCGCAGTCGCTCGCCCGGCGCATCGAGTATGCGCAGGCGGAGCAGGTGGACCGGACGCCGTCCTCCTCGCGGCAGGGTGTGCCGGCGCTGCACGTCGCCGGGGGGCGCGCGGTGTTCTTCGGTCCCCGCTCGCCGTACTCGACGGCGGTAGGGCTGGGGCTCGTGGGGCCTGTGCGCGCGGAGGACGTGGACCGGGTGGAGGCGCACCTGGGCCAGGGCGGGGGCGCCGTGCGCATCGAGCTGACGCCGTTCTGCGACCCTTCGCTTCCGCTGGAGCTCGCGCGGCGCGGCTACCGCGTGGAGCAGCACCAGCTGGTGTGGTGGCGCCCGCCGTTCCCCGTGCCGCCAGTGACGCACGGCATCGAGACGCGTCTGCTGCGCGCAGGCGAGGAGCGGAGGTGGGCGGAGCTGTTCTTCCACGCCTTCGTGGGCCGTCCCATGACGTCGGAGGCGGAGCTGGGCCCAGGCCTGGCCATCGCGCGCACGGAGGGGAACACGTGCTTCGTTGCGCTCGAGCGCGGTGAGCCACGTGCGGTGGGCGCGGTGTCGGTGTGCGGGGGCGTCGCGCTGCTCTCTGCCGACGGCGTCCCGCCGCCGTACCGTGGGCGGGGGTTCCAGCTCGCCCTCATCCACGCGCGCCTGGCGTGGGCCGCGGCCAGAGGGTGCGACGGCGTCACCGCCTCCACCGAGCCCGCCACTCCGTCGCAGCGCAGCTACGAGAAAGCGGGCTTCCGGTGCGCGTACCCGAAGCTGGTGATGGTGCGGGAGTCGGTGGCGTCGCTCTGAACTCGTCCGTCTCGCGCCGCTTCCAGTCCGTCTTGCGGACAAAGGGTCGAAGCGTGGGCCGGAGCCGTCGTACCTGGGCGCAGGAGGAAGCCCCCATGGACACGACGCTGCGTCCCGCGGATGACCGCCGCCCCGACCTGGACTGGCTCCGGGTGGTGGCCATCGTGCTGCTGCACCTGTTCCACACCGGCATGATGTTCAACACGTGGGACTGGCACCTGAAGAGCCTCACACCCCTGCCGGTGCTCGAGCCGGTCATGGAGCTGCTCTCGCTCGTGCGGATGCCGCTGCTGATGCTCGTCGCCGGCATCGGCACGGCCTTCGCGCTCCGCCGGCGCACCCTCGGTTCCTTCGCGCTGGACCGGACGCAGCGCCTGTTCGTGCCGCTGCTCTTCGGCATGCTCGTCATCGTGCCGCCGCAGATCTTCATTGAGCGGCTGCAGCGCGGGACGTTCCACGGCAGCTACCTGGACTTCTACCCATCCGTCTTCGGCTTCGTGCCCTACCCCGCGGGGAGCCTCAGCTGGCACCACCTCTGGTTCGTCACCTACCTCTTCGTCTACTGCCTGCTGGCCCTGCCCCTCTTCGCGTGGTTGCGCACCCCTCGCGGCGCGGCCTTCGTCGCCCGTGCCGACGCGTGGCTCGCACGGGGCTGGAACGTGGGCCTGCTCTTCCTGCCGCTGCTGGCGGGTCGGCTGTTGCTGCGCAACTACCCGACGACACACGCGCTCATCGATGACCCGAAGACGCTCGTCTACTTCGGCCAGCTCTTCCTCATCGGCCATCTGCTGGGCCACTGCCGTCGCGTGTGGGAGCACCTGGTGGCGCGCCGGCGCG
>JAKEEX010000072.1 GCA_022616315.1 Myxococcaceae bacterium | reverse complement strand
GTAGTCGTTCGTGAGATTCGTGCCGATCTGGATGAGCAGCGCGCCTACGAACGCGGCGAGAGCAGGAAGCCACCGGCCTCTCCCCTCCGCGAATGCCACGGCCGTCCCGACGGCCACGGGCACCAGGGCCGCGGTGAGCGTCCTCGGACGGATGGCCATCAACCACGCGCTGAACGTCGGGCGCGGCGGTGCCAGAGAGACCGAGGTGTCGGGTGGGGAGACGGAATCGCTCATAGGACGCTCCTCGCGCGCTGCTCGAACTCCGGGGCCTCGTACCAGGGTGTGCCCAGGAATCCGAGCACCTCGTTCGCCCAGGCCTCCGGCGCCTCCAGGTGCGGCGCGTGTCCACAGCCTTCGAACGCCCGGCGCCAGACCGCGGGAATCTCCGCCGCCATCCGTCGCGCAAGCTGCGTGAACTTGAGGTCCTCGGCCCCCGTGAGCAGCAGGGTCGGGCACCGCAAGAGCGGGAGCGAGGGCCAATAATCCGGCTGGGCGCCCGTCCCGAGTGCGCGCAGCGCGGCGGCCAGTCCCATCGGGTCGTGCGCCAGTCTGCGGGCTCTCAGCGACGTCTGCACCTCCTGCGGGAGGCGACGGAGCCCATCGAAGAGCGGCAACGCCTCCCAGCGTGCCACGAACGCCTCCAGGCCATCGGACCCGAGGGACTGCGCGAGCTGTGCGTCCTGAAGGCGTCGCTCGCTGCGCGCCTTGCGCCCGGCGAGTCCCGGCGAGCCGCTCTCCAGCACCAGCCGACGCACGCTGGTCGGATGCTCCACCGTGAGCGCGAGCGCAATCCGAGCACCCTGCGAGTAGCCGATCACGTCCACCGTGCCCTGCCCCCACGCCCGCACCAGAGCCGCGAGCGCCGACACGGTGTCGAGGAATCCCTCGCGCCCCTCACGCTCCGGAGCTCCGCTCTCGCCGTGACCTGGAAGGTCCACCACGAGTGCCTGGACGTGAGGCTCGAGCCACTCGCGGACGCCATTCCAGGACCGCCGGCTCCCGGTGAAGCCGTGGAGGAGCAGAACGGGTGTCTCCCCATGTCCCCACGTCTCGTGCGCCAGGCCCTTCATAGCGAGGCCCTCTCGAGCGCCTCGGCCACCCGGCCGAAGAGCCTGCGGTGGACCTCGACGTTGGCGTCCCGTTCCGTCCGGACCTCGATGACGTGGAGCCCGCCCTGCCGACCGGCGCCGAGCGCCTCGCGCAGCTGAGCCGGCGTGCGCGGCTGGTGGAAGCGCGCCCCGAAGAGCGACGCCGCGTGGCCCAGCTCCAGTCCGTGGGGTGTGCCCCAGTGGCGTTCGAAGGGCACGTCCGCACTCGCGATGGGCAGGAACGAGAAGATTCCCCCGCCATCGTTGTTGACGACGACGACGGTGAGCGGCACCCGGCAGCGCGCGGCCGTCAGCAACCCTCCCACGTCGTGGAGGAACGCCAGGTCGCCGGTGAGCACGACGGTGTGCTTCCCCGTCTCGGCCGCGACGCCCACCGCGCTGGAAAGCACGCCGTCGATCCCATTCGCCCCGCGGTTGGCGAGCGCACGGAACGCCGTCGTTCCCGCCGGGGCGAAGGCATCCAGGTCCCGGATGGGCATGCTGCTCGAGACGAAGAGATTGGCCCCCTGGGGCATCGACTGAGCGACCTCGCGTGCCACCCGTGGCTCCGTGAGGGACGCGTCGTCGCGGAACGCATCCTCGAGTGCGCGACCCGCAATCCGCTCTGCCCTCACGAAGTCCGCGGACCACGCCTCCCCCTCATGCGCGAGGTGCTCTGCGAGCTGCCTGCACGCAACCACCGCCGAGCCTTCGACGACGAGCGCGGCCATGTGCGAGGGGTCCACGATCTGCCCCCCTTCGCTGAACACCACGACGTCCGCCCCCGCACGCTCGAGCCACTGCTGGGACGTCCTGGGCGTCAATCCTCCGCCGAAGCGCAGCACCAGCTCCGGCACGTGTGCGCCCGCAAACGGCGCGTGGCGAAGCACGGCATCGGAGTGCGCGATGACGGCGTCCCCCGCGCCGAAACGAACCTGGGACGTGGGCTCTGCCAGGACCGGGAAGCCCGACGCTCGGGAGAGCGCGAGCACCGCATCCTGGAAGCCGTCGTCCGCGTCGCGCGGGCCGCAGACGATGACGCCTCGGCGGGTGCGCTCGAGCCTCGCCCGCACCTCCGCGAGCACCCGCGTGTCGGGAACCTGCTCCGCCGAAACGATGCGGACGACAGGGACGTCCCCGCGCCCCGAGCCCGCAAGCACACCCACCGCCTCCGTGTCGAAGGGCTGCGGCGTGGGCGCGAGCGGCTCACGGAAGGGAACGTTCAGGTGCACGGCTCCGTGCGGAGCGCGCTGCGCCTGCTGCACGGCACGCGCGGCAGTCGCGCGCAGGTGGAGCGCTGCCGTCGTGGATGCCTCCGGAAGGCCCGTGTCCGCAATAAAGCGGGCAAACTCTCCGAAGAGCCGCGCCTGGGGCACGGTCTGAGGCGCACCCCAGCCCTGCAGCTCGAGAGGCCGATCCGCGGTCAGCACCACGAGCGGCACCCCGGCCATCGCCGCCTCGATGACCGCCGGATAGAAGTGCGCGCCGGCGGTCCCCGAGGTGGCCACCAGAACCGTCGGCACCCCGGACGCCTTCGCCATACCGAGCGCGAGGAAGCCGGCGCTGCGCTCGTCGATGACGGACCAGGTGCGCAGCCCGGGCACGCGCTCGCACGCGAGCGCCAGGGGCGAGGAGCGTGACCCCGGACAGATGACGGCATGGCGCACGCCGCCGCGGTGCAGCTCCTCCAGCAGGGCGCGCGCCCAGAGGGCATTGAGATTGACGTCAGCCAAGCGTCACTCCGAGCGCTCGGAGCATGGGACGCGCCTTGGCCTCCGTCTCGTCCCACTCGGCCTGCGCCGTGGAGCCCGTGACGACACCGGCACCGACGAAGAGCCGCGCGTCGCGCTCGCGCACGAGGGCTGACCGCAAGCCCACGACCAGCTCCATGCCCTCCGGCCCGACCCATCCCAGCGCTCCCGCGTACCACCCACGCTCGAGTCCCTCGTTCGAAGCGAGGAACCGCAGGGCGTCGGGCCTCGGAGAGCCGCCCGTGGCCGGCGTGGGATGCAGCGCGGAGACCAGCGCGGAGGCGGGAGTCCCCTCGCGCAGGGTCGCGACGACCCGGGTCCGCAGGTGCACCACGTCGCGCAGGTGGACGAGCGAGGGCCGGGCGTCCACCATCACGCGCTCACACAGGGGCGCGAGCGCGGACTGGATGCCCTCCACCACGGCGTGATGCTCCCGGGCAATCCGCTCGTCCTCCAGGAGTCCCGAATGAGCCCCGACGGGCGCCGTCCCCGCGAGGGCCTCTGTCTCCACCCGGCGGCCATGCGTCCGCACCAACGTCTCCGGCGTGAGCCCGAGGAAGCTGCTCCCGTCGCTCCCGCGGAAGGAGAACGTGGTTCCCCGCGCACCGTCCTCGCGCAGCCGCTCCACGGCCGCGAGCGGCTCCAGGCACCCTTCGCTCGCCACGTCGATGGCTCGCGCGAGGACCACCTTCGCGATGAGTCCGTCCCCGAGAGCCACGAGCGCGCGGGCGTGCAGCCCGTCCCAGTGAGAGCGGTCCGGCAGCAGCCGGAATCCCGGGCCCTCGTGCCGGTGGGGTGCAGAGGGTCCCGGGAGGGTCGCAAGGCGCGAGCGCAGACTCGCGAGACGTCGCGCCTCGCCCGCGGTCTGTGCGTACGCTGTCACGTACGTCTCGCCCCCGTGTGTCCACACGAGCCGCTCGGGGAGGATGAAGCGGGCGGACGGAAAGCCGCTCCAGCGCGGCTCCTCCGGCGGCCGGCGGCTGAAGGAGATTCCACCGAACCAGACCCCGGGTGGCCTCGGAACCTCCCCATCTCCCGCCCACTCCTCCGGCAGCTCACTTGCGGCCTCGTCCAGGAGCTCCTCCGGGGACCCCGACTCGGACGCTTCGAGCACCGCGCACGTGCCGAACCCCGCGACCGTCTCACCTCGTGCGCGGCACTCCCAGAAGACGTCCGGGGGCCCCAGAAACGCCGCACATGCGAGCGGGTCCACCGGGTCCAGCCGGAGTGTCCATGCCACCCGGCGCGTCTCGTGAGAGGACTTGAATTGCGTCATAAGGCGCGACGGGACCGACGCGGGTCCCCGCCAACTTCGGTTGTGTTCTAGGCCATTCCCGCTATAGATGCATCACGGAGTTCAAAACGGCTTGAACTCTCCCACCTGCGGGAGCACGGCGTGAGTGGCACACCGGAGCGAGGAGGCGCGAGGGAGCGGGGTGACGCGTTCGCCGAGTCTGGCGACGAGGCACCGTGGCGCGTGCTGCGCTCCAGGCAGCCGCTCGGCACGCGGGTGCGTGTGGGCGACGTGGAGTTCGGTGGTCCCGGCTTCGTGGTGATCGCGGGGCCCTGCGCAGTGGAAGGCCAGGAGCAGACGGACACCACGGCCGTGGAGGTGGCGCGCGCCGGGGCCCACATCCTCCGCGGAGGTGCGTTCAAGCCGCGGACGAGCCCCTACTCCTTCCAGGGCATGGGCGAGATGGGGCTGCGCCTCCTGTCCGATGCGGGCAGGCGCCACGGTATGCCGGTGGTCTCCGAGGTGATGGACGCCTCGCAGATCGACCTGATGTACGACCACGTGGACATCCTCCAGGTCGGCACGCGCAACATGCACAACTACGCCCTGCTCCGGGCGCTCGCGAAGGTGGACAAGCCCGTGCTGCTCAAGCGCGGAATGGCCGCCACCGTGCACGAGTGGCTGCTGGCGGCGGAGTACCTGCTGGAGGGTGGCAACCCACGCGTCATCCTGTGCGAGCGCGGAATCAGGACGTTCGAGCCGGAGATGCGCAACACGCTGGACCTCTCCGCGGTGGCGCTCGTGAAGCAGCGCACGCACCTCCCCGTGGTGGTGGACCCGTCCCATGCGACGGGGCTCGAGTCGCTCGTGGTGCCCATGTCGCTGGCGGCCGCGGCCGCGGGTGCGGACGGCCTCCTGGTGGACGTGCACCCCTGGCCGGAGCAGGCGCTGTGCGACGGGCACCAGGCGCTCCTCCCGGAGACGTTCGCGCAGCTCATGCAGAAGCTCGAGCCGGTCCTGCACGCCGTGGACCGGATGCTCTGGCGCCCACAGGTGGCGGCGAGCGCGGTGGGGGTCCGATGAGCAGCGAAGTGCGGGACATGTTCTCGTCCATCGCGCCGCGCTACGACGTGGCGAACGAGGTGCTCTCCCTCGGCGTGCACCGGGTCTGGCGCCGCGCGGCCGTGAAGGCGTCGGAGGC
>JAKEEX010000609.1 GCA_022616315.1 Myxococcaceae bacterium | reverse complement strand
CTCGCGATGGAGAACCTGAACCGCGTCGTCAGCGGGCTCGAGGCCGCGCTCAAGCGCATGACGCACCCGGAGGGTGGCACGTACTGGGAGCGCACGCTGGTGGTGCTCGGCAGCGAGTTCGGCCGCACCACGGGCAACAGCCGCTTCAACTCCGCCGGAGGCAGCGACCACGGCAGCGACTACGCCACCCGCTGGATGTCCATGCCCTTCATGGGCGGCCCCGTGGAGGCGTGGGGCAAGGGCGGGCGGCGCCTGGGGGAGACGCGCGCGTCGGACCTCAAGGCCACCGGCCAGGTGTACTCGTATCGCAGCGTCCTCAAGACGCTCATGGACGTGCTCGGCGCCCAGACCGAGGGCGTCTTCCCCAGGGACCCCGTCATCCAGGACCTCTTCGCATGAGCCGCCGTCTCACGCTCCTCGTCCTCCCCGCGCTGCTGTGGGCCTGCAGCGGCTCCGACGTCACGAACATGGAGGGCGAGATTCCCTTCACGCCGGACCGCCCCGGGCTCGGCACGGGCACCAACGTGGCGCCCTACACGGGCACCAACGAGAAGGTGCTGACGGCGCAGGCGACGTACGTCTCCGCGCAGGACCTGCACCGCAAGTTCGTCCTTCGCACGTGCGGGCCCACCAACGGCGTGTGCCACAACCAGAAGGAGTACCCGGACCTGCACACGGCCGGCACCTTCCTCGCCGCGGTGGGCGCCCCCTGCAACGTGCAGCCGGGCAGCTGGCAGAGCGTGTTCGACCGCTGCGAGCGCCTCGGGGACCGCTTCCGCTTCTCCGGGGGAAGCGCGGACGACATCGAGATTGGTTGGACCGAGCTCGTCCCCGGTGAGTACAAGGACTACCGCCCCGACGGAGAGCGCCCCACCGAGACGTCGCCCGGCCTCCACATCGTGCTGCGCGAGCCGCTCCCCGGCGACCGGGTGGAGCAGTACGGCACCGGCCTCTTCGTGCGCACCTTCGTGGACGACGAGGGCAACGTGCAGGAGCTGCCCTTCGCCAACTTCACCGGGGGCTGGTGGATGCTCGGCGACCGCAAGCACCTCTTCGCGGAGGTGCGGGACGACCAGCAGGACGCGGTGGCGGCGCTCCTCACGGGCGGCATCGTGCAGGGGGACCACAACCGCAACGGCACCTTCGGCCACCTGACGGGCACCACCGTCTCCCTGCTCAACCCGGGGCGGCCGGAGGAGAGCTACCTCGTGGCCCGCGTGCGCGGCCACATGCAGGGCCAGACGGTGCCGGGCACGCGCATGCCGCTCGCCAACATTCCCCCGTCGGTGGTGGACATGCTGGCGCTCGTGTGCTGGCTGGAAGGGCTGGACCCGGCGGCCCCGCCCAGGACGCTGGACTCGCAGATTGACTACGCGGGCTGCAGCTACAGCGCGGACCCGGACGCCCTCAACGTGGTGGGCACGGGGGCGAGCTGGAGCGGACGCATCCGCCCCATGCTCGTGGCCCACTGCGGCGGCTGCCACAACGCCACCAGCTTCCAGGGGCAGCTGGACCTCGTCACTGACAACCCGGACACGCCCGGAGACGAGGTGCACGCGCGCCTCCTGGGGTTCAGCAAGCAGCGCACCGACGTGAAGCTCATCGCGCCCGGCTTCCCCGAGCAGAGCTACGTGTGGCGCAAGCTCAACAACGACGGGACCATCCTCGGCGCCCGCATGCCCATCTATCCGGATCCCACCACGCAGCTTCCCGGCGACGTGCTGGAGTCGCTCCAGACGTGGATACTCGCGGGCGCGCTGCCCGATTGAGGACGAGAGGGACACGGTGACGGCCCCTCACCCTTCCCCTCTCCCCGAGGAGAGGGGTGAATGGGCACAGACCCTCCTCACCGCGAACAGAACCCCTCTTCCCCTGGGAGAGGGACAGGGTGAGGGGAAGCGCGGCCCTCATGCTCCACGAGCTGCAAATCAGCCACCAGCCATATGAGTGCTGGGAAGCCTACGCAACGCCGCAGCAGATGGAGGCACTCCGGAAGTCGGCGGAGACCATGCGCGAGCGCCTCGCCGGCCGCGCCTTCTGGACCGTCAGCTCCACCGCGGTGGGTGGCGGCGTCGCGGAGACGCTGCGGCCGCTGCTCGGGTACGTGCGTGGGGCGGGACTGAACGCGCGCTGGGTGGTCATCGTGGGGCCGCCGGATTTCTTCCGCATCACCAAGCGGCTGCACAACGCCCTCCACGGTGAGGGTGACGCTGACGGCGCCGCGCGGCTGACGGCGGAGGACCGCTGCGTCTACGAGAAGACGCTCTTCCGCAACGCGCTCGAGCTTGCGGGGCTCGTGCGTCCGGGCGACGTCGTCATGCTGCACGACCCGCAGACCGCGGGGCTCCTGCCGCACCTCGTGCGCCTGGGGGCGCACGTCGTGTGGCGCTGTCACATCGGACACGACACGCTGACCGACGGCGTGCGCGACGCATGGGACTTCCTCCTCCCCTACCTCGAGCACGCGGCGGTGCTCGTCTTCACGCGGGCCGCCTACGTCCCGCCGCAGCTCGCAGGACGCCCCATCGAGGTCATTCCACCGAGCATCGACCCCTTCTCCGCGAAGAATCAGGTGCTGTCCGAAGGAGCGGTGCGCGCCATCCTCGCCCACGTGGGACTGCTGGACGCGCCGGCGTACGAACGGGACGCCTGCTTCCTGCGCCAGGACGGCACGCCGGGCCGCGTGGACCGGGCCGCGGACGTCATCCGCCTGGGGCGCGCGGCCTCCCCCGACGTCCCCCTCGTGGTGCAGGTGTCGCGGTGGGACCGGCTGAAGGACCCCCTCGGAGTCCTCGAGGGCTTCGGTGCGTCGGAAGAGCTCCTCTCCGAGCATGGCGCGGAGCTGGTGCTGGCGGGCCCCAACGTGAATGCGGTGGCGGATGACCCGGAGGGCGCGGGCGTCTTCGACGAGGTGGTGGACGCCTGGCGCGCCCTGCCGCACCACCAGCGACGCCGCGTCCACCTGGCCAACCTCCCCATGGCGGACGTGGAGGAGAACGCCGCCATCGTCAACGCCCTGCAGCGACACGCCGCGGTGGTGGTGCAGAAGAGCCTGCACGAGGGCTTCGGGCTCACCGTCACCGAGGCCATGTGGAAGGCACGCCCGGTGGTGGCGAGCGCCGTGGGCGGAATCCAGGACCAGATGGAGGACGGCGTGCACGGGCTCCTCTTGAAGGACCCGCGCGACCTGCCGGCCTTCGGGCACGCCGTGCGGAAGCTGCTGGACGCGCCGGAGGAAGCGCGGCAGATGGGAGCGCGGGCCCACGCCCGCGTGCACGAGCGCTTCCTGGGGCTGACGTCCCTCTTCCGTTTCTCCGCGCTCCTCGAGCGGCTCGACGCGTGATGACCTCCCCGAAGAAGCTCTCCCTCGTCCTCAGCTACCAGTACCCCGGCAAGTACGCCTTCACCGTGCTCGCAGGCGCGGTCGAATCGGACCCCCGTCTGGCGGACGTGGCGCTGCACTTCCCGCGCAACAGGGAGACGCTGCTGGACACCCTTCGCCGCTGCGCAGACTCCGGCGACACGGTGGTGGCCGCCTGGTCCTTCTACTCGGCGAGCTTCGGCCCGGCCGCGGCGGAGCTCTCCTGGGTGCGGGAGCGGCTCGAGGGCCGGCAGGTGCTGTGCATCGCCGGCGGTGTGCACGCCACGGCGGAGCCCCTGCAGACGCTCCAGGCGGGGTTCGACCTCGTGGCGGTGGGCGAAGGGGAGCCCGTGCTGCGCGAGCTGCTCGTCCGACTGACGCGGGGCGAGGACCCGCGCTCCACCCGCGGCGTGGCGCACCTCATGGATGGCCGCCTGTTGCAGAACGGGCGGGGCGAGGGCGTCCAGCTGGACGACTTCCCGCCCTTCGCGGCACGGCACCGGAGGTACGGCGCCATCGAGATTACCCGTGGCTGCATCTACGCCTGCCGCTTCTGCCAGACGCCCTTCATGAGCAAGGCGCGCTTCCGGCACCGCAGCGTCGCGGACACCGCGCGCTGGGCGCGGGTGCTGCGCGAGGCCGGCAAGCGCGACGTGCGCTTCATCACGCCCACCTCCCTCTCCTACGGCTCGAGCGACGCGACCGTGAACCTGCCCGCGGTGGAGGAGCTGCTCGTGCGGGTGCGCGAGGCCATGGGGCCGGAAGGGCGCGTGTACTTCGGCACCTTCCCCTCGGAGGTGCGCCCCGAGCACGTGACGCCCGAGGCGCTCGCGGTCCTCAGGCGCCACGTCCACAACGACAACCTCATCATCGGCGCGCAGTCCGGGAGCGAGCGGGTGCTCGAGAAGAGCCGGCGCGGGCACGACGTGGAGGCGGTGGTGCGCGCCACGCGCCTCGCGGTGGAGGGGGGCTTCGTCCCCAACGTGGACTTCATCCTCGGCCTCCCGGGCGAGGAGGCGGAGGACGTGGAGGAAACGCTCACCCTCATGCAGCAGCTCGCGGACCTCGGCGCGCGCGTGCACGGCCACACCTTCATGCCGCTGCCGGGCACCCCGTTCCGCGATGCCGCGCCGGGGCGTGTGTCGCCGGACCTCCGGCGGCGCCTGGACCAGCTCGCCTCGCAGGGCCGGCTCTACGGGCACTGGAAGCAGCAGGTGGCGCTCGCCGAGGAGATTGCCGCGCGCCGCCAGCCGAGGGCACGCTGAGCGCGCTCCCGAGAAGTGGAGGAGTCCACCATGCCCCATGCTTGCTTCATCACCCGCTCGGGAGGCCCGGAGGTGCTCGCCGTGCGCGAGGTGCCGCGCCAGCCCTGCGGCCCCGAGCAGGTGCGCGTGGCGGTGGCCTTCTGCGGCGCCAACTTCGCGGACCTCGCGGCACGCGCCGGGGTGTACGGGCCCGCGCCACGCCCACCCTTCGTGCCGGGCTTCGAGGTGTCCGGGACGGTGGAGGAGGCGGGCCCCCGGAGCGGCTTCTCCCCGGGTGAGCGCGTGCTCGCGGTCTCGCGCTTCGGCGGCTACGTGGACGAGCTCGTGGCGGACGCCGCCCGCGTGCGCCGCCTGCCCGAGGGAATGTCGCTCGAGGAGGGCGCCGCGCTTCCCGCGCAGTACCTCACCGCGCACCATGCCCTCACGCGGGTCGCGCATGCGCAGCGGGGCGAGTCCGTCCTCATCCACGCGGTGGCGGGCGGCGTGGGCACCGCGGCGCTCCAGCTGTCTCGCGCCTTCGGGCTCGTCACCTATGGCACGGCCTCCTCGGAGGAGAAGCTCGCCTTCGCGCGCACCCACGGTCTGGACCACGGCATCGACTACGCGCGGCAGGACTTCGAGGTGGAGGTGCGCCGGCTGACGGAAGGGCGCGGGGTGGACGTCGCGCTGGACGCCAACGGCGGACCCTCCTTCGGCAGGTCCTTCCGCTGCCTCGCTCCCGGCGGGCGGCTCGTCGTCTACGGCGCCGCGGCCGCGCTGCCGCAGTCGCTCACGCCGAGGGCCATCGCGCAGTGGCCCCGCGTGGCGGCGGCGCTCGCGCGCCAGAAGTGGTTCCACCCCTTCGAGCTCATCGCGCGCAACGTGAGTGTGTGCGGGCTGCAGCTGCTCCTCCTGTGGGACGACGTGGAGGGGCTCGGGCAGCAACTGGACGCACTGCTCGCGCTGTACCGGGAGGGGCGCGTCCGTCCGGTGGTGGAGCGCGTCTTCCCGCTGGCAGAGGCCGCACAGGCGCACCGCGCCCTCCACTCGCGCCGGACACGCGGCAAGGTGCTCCTGCGCGCCCGCGAGGAGACGCCGTGGTAGGGTGATGGCCCCATGAGCGCTGCCGAGTCCGAGCGTCTTGCCAGGAGCTGGCTGGACGCCTTCAACCGCCACGACGTCCCCGCGCTGGTGGCCCTCTACGCCGAGGGCGCCACCCACACCTCGCCGAAGCTCCGCGCCCTGCACCCCGAGACGGGGGGCCTCCTCGTGGGCCACGCCGCCCTCACCCGCTGGTGGACGGACGCGCTCCAGCGGCTGCCGGGCCTGCGCTACGAGCTCGTCGCCCTCACGGCAGCACCCGGCCGCGTCTTCCTCGAGTACCTCCGGCACGCCCCCGGGGAGCCGCCCCTCCCGGTGGCCGAGGCCTTCGACGTGGAGAACGGCCGCATCGTCCGCAGCCGCGTGTACCACGGCTGACGCGAGGCCAGCGGCCGGGCAGGCTTCGTGCGGGAAAGCGGGCCTCCTTCAGAAGGATGCCCCAACCGGCCGGAACTGACGCAGGATGTACCTCCCGAAGCCCCGATGACCGTCGAGCCCCTGCCTCCCTCCGCCCTGCTCCTCGCCGCGCTCCTCGCGGGTGCCTCCGGGTGCCAGCGCGCTGCACACGTCGCGAAGGCGGAGCTGCCTCCGGCGCCGGTGCGCGTGCAGGTGCTCGCCATCAATGACTTCCACGGCCAGCTCGAGCCTCCCTCGGGCAGCGGCGGCCGGGTGACGGTGGCGGTGCGTCCGGACGGAAGCCGCCAGACGGTGGATGCAGGAGGCGCGGTGCACCTGGCGGCCCACCTGGCCCGCCTGCGGAAGGAGAACCCGAACACCGTGGTGGTGTCCGCGGGGGACCTGGTGGGCGCCTCGCCCCTGCTCTCCGCGCTCTTCCGCGACGAGCCCACCATCGAGGCGATGAACGCGATGGGGCTCACGCTTCACGCGGTGGGCAACCACGAGTTCGACCGCGGGCGCGCGGAGCTCCTGCGGCTGGCGCGCGGCGGTTGCCACCCGGAGGACGTCTGCCGTGCGGACGCTCCGTTCCCGGGTGCGCGCTTCACCTTCCTCGCGGCGAACGTGCTCGGCCCGGACGGAGGAGCGCTCCTTGCCCCGTACGCGGTCCGCACCTTCGAGGGCGTGAACGTGGCCTTCATCGGTGTGACGCTCGCGGGCACACCCACCATCGTCCAGCCCTCGGGTGTGGCCGGGCTCACCTTCCGCGACGAGGTGGAGACGGTGAACGCGCTCGTCCCCCGCCTGCGCGCCGAGGGTGTGGAGGCCTTCGTGCTGCTGGTGCACGAGGGCGCCGAGCACTCCGGCCCGTTCGATGGGTGCGAGGGGGCCACGGGCCCGGTGCTGGAGATGGCGCGCGCGGTGGACGACGCGGTGGACGTGCTCGTCACGGGCCACACGCACGCGGCCTACAACTGCCTCGTGGACGGCAAGCGCGTGACGAGCGCGCTGTCCGCCGGCCGGCTGGTGACGGACCTGGACCTCACGCTGGACCGCACGAGTGGAGAGGTGCTGGAGGTGCGCGCGCGCAACGTCGTCGTGACGCGCGAGACGGAGGGCGCGCCCGAGGTGCAGGCGGTCATCGACCGGGCTGCAGCACGTGCAGCGCCGCTGCGTGACCGCGTGGTGGGGCGCGTGGTGGAGGCGCTCTCGGCCCCGCGGCACGTCACCACGCCCTCGGGTGAGTCCACCCTGGGCAACGTCATGGCAGACGCGCAGCTCGCGGCCACGCAGGCCGAGGCGCTGGGCGGCGCGGAGCTGGCGCTCGTCAACCCCGGTGGCATCCGCGCGGACCTTCCCGCGGGGGACGTCACCTACGGTGCGGCCTTCACCACCACGCCCTTCGGCAACAACCTCGTCACGCTCACGCTCACGGGGGCGCAGCTGCGCGCCGTGCTCGAGCAGCAGTGGGAGGTGACGCCTCCGCGCATCCTCGCCACGTCTTCGGGGCTCACCTACAGCTGGAGTCCCTCGGCGCCCCGGGGACGGAAGGTGGACCCCGCGAGCCTCGCGCTGAACGGCCGGCCCGTGGACGCGCACGCGCGCTACCGCGTCACCGTCAACAGCTTCCTCGCTGCGGGCGGGGATGGCTTCTCCGTCCTCACCGAGGGCAAGGAGCAGCGCGGCGGCCCGCTCGATATCGACGCGCTGGTGGCGTACCTGAAGGCGCGCTCCCCGCTGGAGCCGCCGGCCCTGGGCCGGATCCGTCTGCAGCCGCAGGGACGCGCGAGCCTCGGGGAGCAGGACGAAGCAGCAGGGAAGCGCCGCAGGGCCGCGGGTCGAGGCGAGTGAGGCCCATGCGCACGCGCACGGTGACCGCAGCCGGCTGGGAGCTCCTGCTCGCCGAGCCCGACTATGGCGGCCTGGGCTGTCCGTTGCTGGTGGGGCTGCATGGGCGCGGCTCGCATCCCGAGCGGCTGTTGCCGTTCCTGGGGACGCTCGGCGGGGACATCGTCCACGTGCTGCCGAAGGGTCCGCTCGCGCACCTGGAGGGGCGCGGCTGGTACACGCCGGAGACCCGTGAGCAGGAGCTGCCCGCGCTGCGCGAGGGGCTCCTGGAGCTCATCGCGTCGCTGCAGGCGCGGCTGGGTGTGCCGCCGGAGCGCACGGCGGTGTGGGGCTTCAGCCAGGGCGCGGTGCTGGCCCTGGACGTGGGCCTCTGGTCCCCCACGCCGCTCGCGGGGACCGCCTCCATCTGCGGGCGGCTGTCCCCCGCCACCGTGGCGGACCCCGCACGGCTGAAGAAGGCCGCGAGGCGGCGCGTGCTGCTGGTGCACGGCGTGGAGGACACCGTCATCCCGCCGTCGTGCTCGCGAGAGGCGCACGCGACGCTCGCTTCCGCGGGTGTGGAGGCACAGCTCAGCGAGGTCCCCGGCGGACACGAGCTGGGGCGGCTCGCCACGGTGGCGATGCGCGCGTTTCTCGGCGCAACCCTGGGGAGCCTCCGCGCGCCGCCGCAGGCCTGACTCTGCCGTGCAGGTGGGCAGCGGAGGGCGGCCGGGCGGTCGAGGCCCGGGCTGCCCGGCTCTGGCATTGATTTGAGCCGAAATGATTGAACGCACCTGGCGCCCGGCTGGTGCAGACGTTGGCCGGGTCGGCGAGGTGCAGCCCCCCGGTGTTTTCCCCGCTCCCGGGAGCGGACCCGTGCTGCAGGCCTGGAGCCGGCAGCGGTCCGCGGCCACGTCGGCCCCTCAGTGAGGAGTCCCGAAGTGTCCGAGCGTCTTCCCTCCCCCTGGAGGATTGTCCCGTTCCTCGTCGCGCTGGCGCTTTCATGTGGCCGGCCCGCGCCGCAGGAGCAGCCCCTCGACGTGAACCCGGGAGCTCAGCAACCCGGCCAGCCCACCTCGACGGAGCCGCCTCAGACGCTCCCGACACCGTCGCCCGATCCTTCGCCGACGCCCGCGCCTGCGCCCACGCCGACTCCCACGCCGCCCCCCGAGCCCGCTCCTGAGCCCACGCCGGCGCCCACTCCGGAGCCGACTCCTGAGCCCACGCCCGAGCCGACTCCTGAGCCCACGCCCACGCCGACTCCTGAGCCCACGCCCGAGCCGACCCCCACGCCGACACCCGGCGACAAGACGGACAAGTTCGGGGTGACGATGATGTACCCGACGAAGGCGGGCGGCGAGACGTGGGCGCTGGCCGACGACGCGACGAACGACGCGAGGTTCGACCCGCAGGACCCCATCACCCGCAACAGCGACGGCAGCTGGAAGATGAAGTCCACCCAGGTGCGCATGGGCGTCTTCACCTCGAGCGGCTACAACCCCGGCTCCATCTCCACGTACAACCGGGACGAGCTGGCGAAGAAGGGCTACATGCAGTCGCCCAACGACTGGAAGAACGTCGAGATCACCGGCTTCGTGAAGGTGAACTCCACGAGCGCGTCGGACGACAACTTCGCCTGGTACGCACGCGGCGGTCGCCACAACGACGCCAACTCGGGCTGCGAGGGCAGCGCCTACAAGGGTGACCTGTACTACGACGGCAGGGCCTCCTGGGCGAAGGAGTCCTGGCACGTGGCGTACGACTACACGGCCAAGCCGAGCGTGACGAAGTCGCTCCAGAGCCGCTGGGTGGGCTTCAAGGCTGTCATGTACAACGTCACCGTCAACGGCAAGGTGGCCGTGAAGATGGAGTCCTACCTCAACGACAACGCGGACAAGG